>NZ_VZZS01000029.1:0-251933 GCF_009650575.1 Pseudomonas sp. MNR3A
GCTGCTGGCCGGGCGTGCCGAGATGGCCAGTCGTCTGATTGGCGCGTACATGTGCTGCTATTCGGTCGGTAGTGGGGCGGGGGCGGTGACGGCGAGCTGGGTCTACGGGGCGTGGGGGTGGGGCGCGGTGTGTGGGCTGGGGGCTGGAGTCAGCGCGTTGGCGTGGGGGTATTGGTGGTGGCTGCACCGCCAGGGCTGAGCGGCAGCCAGAGGCCCCGCTGTACGGCGGGGCCTGAGTGCGTTGCGTGTCAGAACTTGTAGCCGATACCGACCATGTAGACCCACGGATCGACATCGACGTTGACCTTGGTCTTGCCCACGCCCAGGGCGCTCGGACCGTCGATGGTGGCCTTGGTGTCGATGTCGACGTACCAGACCGCGGCGTTGACCAGCAGGTTGTCGGTCAGCATGTAGTCCATGCCCAACTGGCCAGCCAGGCCGATGGAGTCCTGCAGCTTCATGTTGCTGAAGCCCTGCTGCTTGCGGGCGCTGCTGAGGTCTTCATCGAAGAACAGCGTGTAGTTGATGCCGATACCGGCATAGGGCTGGAACTTCGACGAGGCTTCCATCGGGTAGTACTGCAGCGACAGGGTCGGTGGCAGTTGCTTGATGTCGGCCAGCTTGCCGTCGAGCCCGCCGCCCAGGCCCTTGACGCCCACGGTGTGCTTGAACGGCGTGGCAGCGAGCAGCTCGATGCCGACGTGGTCGGTGAGCATGTAGGCGAAGGCCAGGCCCAGCTGGGTGTCGCTGTCGAGGGTGGCTTTGGTGCCGGAGACCTTGGCGCCGTCGAGCTTGAGGTCACTGCTACTTTCGTTCGGCGCAGTGGTGATGGCGCCGGCACGCATGATGAAGTCACCCGCCTGGTGGGCGTGGGCAACGGGGGCTGCGAGCGCCAACGCGACGAGCGAGGCACCGAGCAATGTCTTGTTCATGGAAGCTCCCAAAGGACGTAAGTAATCGAGTAGTCCAATGGTAAGGAGCCGTCCAAACACATTGTTTGACTCAGCTCAACGAAGCGGGCTTCACACGGGCGACACAGTTCTCATTTCAGCTCATATGCGTAGATTTTCTCGGCTTCCATCTGGTAACCGGCGTCGGCCAGCTCGCTGCTGGTGTTCTTGACCTGCATGCGTCCCTCGATCCAGTAGGGCTGGTACAGGTCTTCGACGCGCACGCCCATCTCGCTGAAGATGTGCACGATCTGGTTGGACGGCGGCGGCGGCACGTGGATGCAAGCGCCGTAGTAGGGCACCAGGAGAAACTCGGTGGTGCGGCCTTCTTCGCTGACTTCCAGCGGCACGATGTAGCCGGGCAGTTTGACCTGCTGCCCGTCCAGCGCTTTCACCACGGGGGCGTCGGGCGCCTGCTGGCGGGCTGCCGGGGCAGACTCGGCCGCGAGCGCGTCGCCCAGCGAGTTGCCCATCTGCGAGAGGTCATGCAGCGGGGTGAGCTGTGGGGGGATGACTGGCGCGCCCTCGGGGATCAGTGCCGGCCAGTCCAGCTCGCGCGGCTCGTCCGCCCAGGCCGGGATGATCAGCACCAGCAGCAACAGCAGGAGGATCTGTAGTGCTCTCTTCGCGGGCAAGCCCGTTCCCACAGGGATCGACATGACAAACTCTCAGAGGTGGATCGACAGGCCATCGGCCAACGACTGCCGGTAGGCACGCCAGGCCGGAACACTGCCCATCAGCAGCGCCGCACCGAGGATGATCGCCAGCAACGTCCATTCGTGCGGGCTTGGCCAGGCCAGCGGCAGGAACAGCCCGTAGTTGGACTGTACCGCGTCCTGGGCCAAGGCGATTCCCCCATAGAGCAATCCCAGCCCGGCGACGATACCGCTGACCGACAGCGCCAGCGCTTCGAGCACCAGCAGCCCGGCGATATGCCAGGGGCGCGCACCCACCGAGCGGAGGATGGCCATTTCGCGTCGCCGTTCGTTGAGGCTGGTGAGAATCGCCGTGAGCATGCCGATCAAACCGGTCAGTACCACGAACAGCGACACCACGAACAACGCCTGCTCGGCGATGCCCATCATGCTCCACAGCTCTTGCAGGGCCACGCCCGGCAAGATCGCCAGCAGCGGCTCGCTGCGGAATTCGTTGATTTCGCGCTGCACGCTGAAGGTGGCGATCTTGCTGTTCAGGCCGAGCATGAAGGCCGTGATGGCGGTGGGCTGAAGGTCCATGGTGCGCGCCTGGTCGGCGCTGATGCGCGCGGCGCCGCGGGCCGGCACGCCGTTCTGCCAGTCGACGTGGATGGCTTCCATCCCCGCCAGGCTGATGTGCAGGGTGCGGTCCACGGGGGTGCCGGTGCGCTGCAGGATGCCGACCACGGTGAAGGGCTTGTCGTCGTGCTTGACCAGGCTGATGGTGGCGATGCCGTGGGCCAGCACCAGGCTGTCGCCGAGCTTGTAGTGCAGGGCTTCAGCCACTTCGGCGCCGAGCACCACTTCGAACGGGTCGTTGGCGAACTGGCGGCCCTGGCTCAGTTGCAGTTGCTGCTGGCGGCCGTACTGGTAGTGGGTGAAGTAATCGCTGTTGGTGCCCATCACCCGGTAGCCGCGGTGCGAGTCGCCCAGGGAGATCGGGATCGCCCACTTGACCCGCGGGTCCTTGGCGTAGTGCTCGAAGCTGTCCCAGCGGATGTTGTTGGTGGCGTTGCCGATACGGAACACCGAGTACAGCAGCAGGTTGACCGACCCCGAGCGCGCCCCGACGATCAGGTCGGTGCCGCTGATGGTGTTGGCGAAACTGGCGCGGGCTTCGGTACGCACGCGCTCCACGGCCAGCAGCAGGCACACCGACAAGGCGATGGCGAAGGCGGTGAGGAAGGCAGTGAAACGGCGGTTGGCCAGGCTGGCCAGGGCTAGACGGAGCAGGTACATCAGGCCTCCCGAGGCTTGGCGGCGCGGTTGAGCTCGGCCAACGACAGGTCGCGGTCGAACAGGGGCGCCAGGCTCTGGTCATGGCTGACGAACAGCAGGCTGGAGCCTGCGGCGCGGCATTCGTCGAACAGCAGGCGGATGAACACCTCGCGGGTGTCGGCGTCGAGCGCGGAGGTCGGCTCGTCGGCGATCACCAGTTCCGGTTGGCCGATCAGTGCACGCGCAGCGGCGACCCGCTGTTGCTGGCCGATCGACAGGGTGTCGGCGCGCCGGGCGAGCAGATCGGGGTCGCCCAGGCCCAGGTGGGCGAGCAACTGCGCCGCTGCCTGGTGGATGCTGCCATGGCGCTGCGCGGCGCGTTCGGCACGGCTGCGCGAAAAGCGGCAGGGCAACTCGACGTTTTCCTGCACGGAGAGAAACGGCAGCAGGTTGAACTGCTGGAAGATGTAGCCGGTGTGGTCGACACGGAAACGGTCGCGAGCGCCCTGGCCCAGCTCTGCCAGGTTCTGCCCGAGCAGCCGCACTTCGCCCTGGTCGGGCAGGTTGACCCCGCCCAGCAGGCCGAGCAGGGTGGTCTTGCCGCTGCCGCTGGGGCCTTTGAGGAACAGCGCCTCACCGGCCTCCAGGCGGAACTGGGGGATGTTCAGCAACGGCTGCTGGCCTGGCCAGGCAAAGACCAGGTCATGCAGTTCGATCAGCGGCTGGCTCATTCAGAACGCAACCACGGCCTTGGCCGGGGTGCTTTCGAAGCCCTTCTGGCCGTTCGGGCCGACCAACTGCACATTGATCTTCTGGGTTTGCGGGTACGCCTTGTACAGCGGCGACAGGTCGATCTGGGTCAGCTTGGCCGGAGCTGCGCAGGTCAGCTGGTAGTGCGCGTGGATCTCGCTGTGCTGGTGTTCATGCGCGTGGTCATGGTCATGGTCATGGTCGTGATCGTCGTCACCGTCGTCGTCCTTGGCCGATGGCTCGTCACCGAACAGCGGGCTTTCCAGCTCCTGCTGGTCTTCCTTGCAACCGGCCGCGCTGGCCAGGCCGAACAGCTTGAGCGGCTGTTCGAGCTGCTTGCGCACCGCCTCGACCTTGGCCTTGTCGGCATCGCTGCCAGGCATGTGCTCGAAACCGACCAGATTCATCGCCGGGCTCTCCAGCGCCAGCTCCAGGGTATTGCCATCCAGGCCGACGTTCAGACGTGCGACGCCGTGCTCGTGGGCAGGCAAGGTGCCGTGGGCATGATCGTGGTCGTGATCTTCATGGGCCTGGGCAACGGCCAGGGGCAGCAGGGCGAAGGGCAAGGCGAGGAGCAGGCGGCGCATGGACGACTCCGGAAGCGTACGGGAAAGATTTGGTAATGTTATAACAACTTTTCTTGTCGATGCCAGACGCTTGGCGCAGGTTTCATGTCGTGGGAGCATGCGCGTCATCGATCCGCGATTGAAGGAAGGCAGCGTGAGAATCCGAGGACAGATCGGCGACTGGCCGGTGGACCTGACCATCGAGCTGGATCCGGCGGAGTGGGCTCAGCTTGGGCGCAGGCTCGAAGAGGCGCCTGCGGTGACAGAGGTGGCGAGTGCGCCTGTGACTGCGCCAGCGCGGCAGGACGATAGCCAGTGGTCGGCGGCGCGCGAGGTGTTGCGTCAGGCCGGAGCGCTCAGTGGGCCTGAGTTGCTGGAGCGGCTGGAAGGGTTGGCCGGGAGTGTCGCGGCAGGCAAGCGGCTGCTGGTGCGTTTGCGCCACAGCAGTGAAGTGAAGGTGGAAAGCGGTGCGGATGCACCGGTATATCACTGGGTAGGCTAGTTGCCGGGGCCGGTGCGTGGCTGGATGCCACCTCCAGCAGGAGGTGGCGGCTTGGGGCTCAGAACATCGCCGAAGACAACCGGCGGCGGTACACGCCCACCAGCGGATGGTCGCCGCCGAGCAGGTCGAACACCTGCAGCATGGCTTTCTGCGGCAGGCCGTTGTCATAGGCGCGATTGCGCTGGAACAGCTTGAGCAGCCCGTCCAGCGCAGCTTCGTACTGCTGGCGCGCCAGTTGCTGGATGCACAACTGGTAAGCCGCTTCGTCATCCTGCGGGTTCTGCGCCAGGCGGCTCTTGAGCTCGGCAGCCTCCGGCAGGCTGGCGGCCTGGCGCAGGAAGGTCAGTTGCGCCTTGGCACCGGCGAGCGCGGCCTTGTGCTCATCGCTCTTGACTGCGTCCAGCACTTGCTGCGCTGCGTCCAGGTCGCCGCGCTCGGCCAGGCAGCGGCCATAGTAGATCAGCGCCTCGGCGTTGCTGTTGTCTTCACCGAGCAGCGCCTGCAGCAGCGCTTCGGCTTCGCTGAAACGGCTCTCGGCGAACAGCGCCTTGGCCTGCTCCAGCGGCGAAGCGGTCGGGGGGGCAGGCATCTGCACATGCGGCTCGAGCATGGCGCGAATCGCCGACTCCGGCTGGGCACCGGCAAAGCCGTCGACCGGCTGGCCATCCTTGAACAGCACCACGGTCGGCAGGCTGCGGATACCGAACTGGGCCACCACCTGCTGCTCGACATCGCAGTTGATCTTGGCCAGCAGCAGCTCGCCCTGGTAGCCCTCGGCGATCTTCGCCAGCATCGGCATCAGCGCCTTGCAGGGCGCGCACCACTCGGCCCAGAAGTCCACCAGCACGGGCTTGTGGAAGGAATTCTCGATCACCAGTTGCTGGAAGTTGGCATCGGTGGCGTCGAAGATGTAGGGCGTGGCGGTATTAGAAGAAGCTTGGCTCATCGCAACTCTCGCAGCTTTCGCACATTCGGAATGGCACCACTATAAAGGCTCGCGGCTGGCGTGGTACAGGCTGACCCGGCGGAATTCGTGCGGCTCGGCCAGGTCTGGCAGGGTCAGGGCGTCGAGCACGCCGAGCTGGCGATAGAGCGGGTGGCTGAAGTCGCGTACCCGCGAGTCGGCGACCAGTGCCTGGCGACCCCGGCCGAGAAAGGCATCGAGCAAGGGCAGGTTGGCGCGGTCGTACAGCACGTCGGCGACGAGGATCAGGTCGAAGCGGTCGGCTTCGGCGAAAAAATCCTCGCTGTAGCCCAGCGTCACGCCGTTGAGTGCAGCGTTGGCGCGGCATGCGTCCAGGGCCAGCGGGTCGAGGTCGCAGGCGACCACCTCGCGCGCACCGGCACGGGCTGCGGCGATGCCGGCGATCCCCGAACCTGCGCCGAAGTCCAGCACGCGCTTGTCACGTACCCATTCGGGGTGTTGGGCCAGGTAGCGGGCCATGGCCAGGCCGCTGGCCCAGCAGAAGCTCCAGTAGGGGGGCTCGTCGAGGATGCGCCGGGTCTCGTCGGGGCTGAATGCCCGGTCCATGTTCTCGGCGTCGATCAGCCACAGCTTGAGGTCGCAGCCCGGCAATTCGCTAATGACCAGGCGCGCTTCGCCAATCAGGCCGCTGAGGGCCTGTTGCAGGTGTAGCGGTGTCACGTTATGGCGCCTTCTCGAAACGCAGTGGGCCGGTGGTCTGGGTTTCGGCCTGGACGATGCGCTGCGGCGGCAGGTGCATGATCAGTTGGCCGGAGCGGCTGGCGCGCCCGCGCAGCTCGACCCGGGCGCCGGCAGGAAAGGCCTCGGGGTTGAAGCGTAGATGATACGGCAGGGCCTGGCCGGTGCCGGTCAGGTCGCTGCTGGCCAGCAGGCGTTGGGGGCGGCCGCGCTCGTCGATCACCAGCAGTGCCAGCTCGACTTCGGCGCCTGCGGGGATTTCCATCAGGGTGCCGCTGAGTTCGCGCTGGTAGGCCGGCAGCGGGCCCGGTTCGTCGCTCTTCTTGACCGTCTTGGGCGCGCTGGGCGCCACAGGCTGCTCGGGCTTCGGTCGGTCGCTGCCGCAGGCGGCGAGCAGGCCGGCCAGGCACAGGACGACGAGGGCTCGATGGTGCATGGGGTAATCCTTCACAGGCAGATTTCTCTGGATGGTAACCCCTTTGGCTTGTCTTGCCAGTGGGATGCGCTACCATGGCCCTCCCTTTTTTTGTTGCCTGCCACCATGCACTGTCCCTTTTGCGGTGCCAACGACACCAAGGTCATCGATTCGCGACTGGTCGCCGAGGGCGAACAGGTCCGCCGCCGCCGCGAATGCGTCGCCTGCGGCGAGCGCTTCACCACCTTCGAGACCGCCGAACTGGTCTTGCCCCGGCTGATCAAGCAGGACGGCACGCGCCAGCCCTTCGACGAAGACAAACTGCGTGCCGGCATGCAGCGGGCGCTGGAGAAGCGCCCTGTCGGCGTCGAGCGCCTGGAAGCGGCGCTGGCGCACATCAAGAGCCGCCTGCGGGCTACCGGCGAGCGCGAAGTGAAGTCGCTGGTGGTCGGCGAGCTGGTGATGTCCGAGCTGCGCAAGCTCGACGAAGTTGCCTACATCCGCTTCGCTTCGGTGTATCGGCGCTTCCAGGACCTCGACGAATTCCGTGAAGAAATCGACCGCCTGGCCCGTGAGCCAGCCAAAGAGTAAGCATGTCCAGCCAGACCGCGTTGCTTGACGCCCATTACATGGCCCGTGCCCTGGAACTGGCCCGCAAGGGCCTGTACACCACCCACCCCAACCCGCGGGTGGGCTGCGTGATCGTTCGCGACGGCGAAGTGGTCGGCGAGGGCTGGCACGTGCGTGCCGGCGAGCCGCATGCCGAAGTGCATGCCCTGCGCCAGGCCGGTGAGCGTGCGCGTGGCGCCTGCGCCTACGTCACCCTCGAGCCCTGCAGCCACCATGGCCGCACGCCACCGTGCGCCGAGGCGCTGGTCAAGGCAGGTGTGGCGCGGGTGGTGGCGGCGATGCAAGACCCCAACCCGCAGGTGGCCGGGCGTGGCCTGGGTCGGCTGGCCGAAGCCGGTATCGAGGTTGCCAGTGGCGTGCTCGAGGCCGAAGCCCGCGCACTCAACCCGGGCTTTCTCAAGCGCATGGAGCATGGGCTGCCCTTCGTTCGTGCCAAGCTGGCGATGAGCCTGGACGGCCGCACTGCCATGGCCAGCGGCGAGAGCCAGTGGATTACCGGCCCCGCTGCGCGCGCCGCGGTACAGCGCCTGCGCGCCCGCTCCAGCGTGGTGCTGACCAGTGCCCAGAGCGTGCTGGCCGACAACGCGCGGATGACCGTGCGCGCCGCCGAGCTTGGCCTGGACGACGAAATGACTGCGCTGGCCGTGTCGCGCCCGCCGCTGCGGGTGTTGATCGATGGCCGTCTGCGCCTGCCGCTGGACGCCCCGTTCTTTCAGGCCGGTCCGGCGCTGGTGGTCACCGCCGCCGCGCAGGACCCGCGCTACGCCGCCGCCGGCCACGAGTTGCTGGTGCTGCCCGGCAGCGACGGCCAGGTCGACTTGCCTGCGCTGCTGCGCCTGCTGGCCGAGCGCGGTGCCAGCGAGGTCCTGCTCGAAGCGGGCGCCGGTCTGGTCGGCGCCTTCGCTCGCCACGGCCTGATCGACGAATATCAGCTGTTCGTCGCCGGCACTTTCCTCGGTTCCCAGGCCCGCCCGTTGCTGGAGTGGCCGCTGGAGCACATGAGCGAAGCGCCGCGGCTGAAGATCATCGAAATGCGCGCCGTGGGCGATGACTGGCGAGTCACGGCCATCCCCTTGCCCGCGCCCGGCGTATAATGCCGGGCTTGCTTCGCGCAGCCCGTACCTGAGGAGAACACCATGTTCACCGGCATCATCGAATCCATCGGCACCATTCGCAGCATGACCCCCAAGGGCGGTGACGTGCGCGTCTACGTCGAAACCGGCAAGCTCGACCTGGGCGACGTCAAGCTCGGCGACAGTATCGCGGTCAACGGCGTGTGCCTGACCGCCGTGGAACTGCCAGGCGATGGCTTCTGGGCCGACGTCAGCGTCGAGACCCTCAAGCGCACCGCCATGGTCGAGCTCAAGAGCGGCAGCCGCGTCAATCTCGAAAAGGCCCTGACCCCCACCACCCGCCTGGGCGGCCACCTGGTCAGCGGCCATGTCGACGGTGTCGGCGAAATCGTCTCGCGCAGCGATAACGCCCGCGCCATCCAGTTCCGCGTACGCGCCCCGAAAGAGCTGGCCAAGTACATCGCCCACAAGGGCTCGATCACCGTCGATGGCACCAGCCTGACGGTCAATGAGGTCGATGGCGCTGAGTTCGAGCTGACCATCGTCCCGCACACCCTGTCCGAAACCATCATGGCCGACTACCGTGCAGGTCGTCGGGTGAACCTTGAGGTCGACCTGCTGGCCCGTTACCTGGAGCGTCTGCTGCTGGGCGACAAGGCTGCCGAGCCGAGCAAAGGCAGTGGCATCACCGAAAGCTTCCTGGCCGCCAACGGCTTCTTGAAATCCTGATTGAGAAGGGGGTGCCGCGTGGCGCTCAACAGCATCGAAGAACTGGTCGAAGACATCCGCCAGGGCAAAATGGTCATCCTCATGGATGACGAAGACCGCGAAAACGAAGGCGACATCATCATGGCAGCCGAGTGCTGCCTGCCCGAGCACATCAACTTCATGGCCAAGCACGCCCGTGGCCTGATCTGCATGCCGATGACCCGTGAGCGCTGCGAAACGCTCAAGCTGCCGCTGATGGCGCCGCGCAACGGCTCCGGCTTCGGCACCAAGTTCACCGTGTCGATCGAGGCCGCCGAGGGCGTCACCACCGGCATCTCCGCCGCCGACCGCGCCCGCACCGTCCAGGCTGCCGCCGCGAAGGACGCCAAGGCCGAGGATATCGTCAGCCCTGGCCACATCTTCCCGCTGATGGCTCAGCCTGGCGGCACCCTGGCCCGCGCCGGCCACACCGAAGCGGCCTGCGACCTGGCGCGCATGGCCGGTTTCGAGCCGAGTGGCGTCATCTGCGAAGTGATGAACGACGACGGCACCATGTCGCGCCGCGCCGAGCTGGAAGTGTTCGCCGCCGAGCACAACCTCAAGATCGGCACCATCGCCGACCTGATCCACTACCGCATGATCCACGAGCGCACCGTGCAGCGCGTCTCCGAACAGCCGGTCGAAAGCGAGCTGGGCCAGTTCAACCTGGTTACCTATCGTGACTCGGTGGAAGGCGACGTGCACATGGCGCTGACGCTGGGCAAGATCTGCGCCGAAGAGCCGACCCTGGTGCGCGTGCACAACATGGATCCGCTGCGTGACCTGCTGCTGGTCAAGCAGCCTGGCCGTTGGAGCCTGCGCGCGGCCATGGCCGCAGTGGCCGAGGCCGGCAGCGGCGTGGTGCTGCTGCTGGGCCACCCGCTGGACGGCGATGTGCTGCTGGCGCATATCCGCGAAAGCGCGGGCGATGTGCAGGCCAAGGTGCCCAGCACCTACAGCACCGTGGGTGCCGGTTCGCAGATCCTGCGCGACCTCGGTGTGCGCAAGATGCGCCTGATGAGCTCGCCGATGAAGTTCAACGCGATATCCGGATTCGATCTGGAAGTTGTAGAATACGTGCCCTCCGAGTGACACAGGTGCGCCAGCTTTGTCCTGGCGCTCGTGTCCGAACCCTCCCGAAGGCCGCCTGGTGCGGCCTCGCTCTTTAATATGAGAATACCGGAATGACCCTGAAGACCATCGAAGGTACCTTCATCGCCCCCAAAGGTCGCTATGCTTTGGTGGTTGGCCGCTTCAACAGCTTCGTCGTCGAAAGCCTGGTGAGCGGTGCCGTCGATGCCCTGGTTCGCCATGGCGTCAGCGAAAGCGACATCACCATTATCCGTGCCCCGGGTGCCTTCGAGATCCCGCTGGTGGCACAGAAAGTCGCCCAGCAAGGCGATTACAGCGCGATCATCGCCCTGGGTGCAGTGATCCGTGGCGGTACCCCGCACTTCGAATACGTGGCGGGCGAATGCACCAAGGGCCTGGCCCAGGTGTCCATGGAGTTCGGCGTTCCGGTATCCTTCGGCGTGCTGACCGTCGACTCCATCGAGCAAGCCATCGAGCGTTCCGGCACCAAAGCCGGTAACAAAGGTGCCGAAGCTGCCCTGTCCGCCCTGGAAATGGTCAGCCTGCTGGCGCAGTTGGAGGCCAAGTGATTAGCGACGACAGCGATCGTTTCAACCCGCGCGATCCAAAACCTGCGGATGCCGGCAAGCCCTCCAAGAGTGCCAAGCGTCGCGAAGCCCGCAAGCTCGCCACGCAAGCGCTCTACCAGTGGCACATGGCGCAGCATTCGCTGAACGAGATCGAGGCTCAGTTCCGGGTCGATAACGATTTCTCCGATGTCGACGGTGCCTATTTCCGCGAAATCCTCCACGGGGTTCCGGCAATCAAGGGCGAAATCGACAGCGCACTCAGCCCTTGCCTGGACCTGGCACTGGACGAACTCGACCCGGTCGAGCTGGCCGTGCTGCGTCTGTCCACCTGGGAGTTCATCAAGCGCGTCGACGTACCGTACCGCGTGGTGATCAACGAAGGCGTGGAGCTGGCCAAGGTCTTCGGTGCCACCGATGGCCACAAGTTCGTCAACGGTGTGCTCGACAAGCTCGCGCCCAACCTGCGCGAAGCTGAAGTCAAGGCCAACAAGCGCTGATCGCGGCGCTGACGAGCCATGGGTGAGTTCGAGCTGATCCGCCACTTCTTTGCCGCCGCGCCTTGTGCGCAGGGCGGTGACGGCGTGGCCCTGGGGATCGGTGACGATTGCGCCCTGCTGGAGCTGCCGGCCGGCGAACAGCTGGCAGTCTCCACCGACACGCTGGTCGCGGGCGTGCACTTCCCGGCAGTCTGCGACCCCTCGCTGCTCGGCCAGCGCTCGTTGGCCGTGGCCGCGAGCGACCTGGCGGCCATGGGCGCGACTGCCATCGGCTTCACCCTGGCCCTGACCTTGCCCGAGGTCAGCGCGGATTGGCTGCAAGCCTATGCCCAAGGCCTGCAGCGCATGGCCCACCGCTGTCGCATGAGCCTGATCGGCGGCGACACCACCCGCGGCCCGCTGAGCATCACCGTCACCGTGTTTGGCCGGGTTCCGGCCGGGCAGGCCTTGCGCCGTGATGGTGCCAGGCCGGGCGACCTGCTGTGTGTCGGCGGCAACCTGGGCAACGCCGCAGGGGCCTTGCCGCTGGTGTTGGGCGAGCGCCAGGCGCCGGTTGAACAGGCCCAGGCGCTGCTTGCGCAGTACTGGTCGCCGATGCCGCAGCTCACCTTGGGCCAGCTGCTGCGTGGCCAGGCCACGGCGGCGCTGGACGTTTCCGACGGCCTGCTTGCCGACTGCGGTCATATCGCCCGGGCCTCGGGCGTCGCCCTCGAAGTGAACCAGCATCAGGTTCCGGTATCTACCGAACTGGAGGCTTTCCTCGGGCGTGACGCTGCCGTGCACGCGGCGCTCACCGGCGGCGACGACTACGTGCTGGCCTTCACCATCCCCGCCGCGCAACACCAGGCATTGCAGCTGCCGGGGTTCATCCATGTCCATGTCATCGGCCGCGTCCTGGACGGGCAGGGCGTCACGCTGCGTGATCGCCAGGGTCGTGACATCACCCCCACGCAACGGGGCTATCAACATTTCAGGGAGACACCGTGACCGACCACCCCAATCAGGTGCCTGCGGAGTTCGTTCCGCCTTCGGTCTGGCGCAATCCATGGCACTTCATCGCGTTCGGCTTCGGCTCCGGCACCTTGCCCAAGGCGCCGGGCACCTGGGGCTCGCTGGTGGCGCTGCCGTTCATCCCGCTGTGGCAGATGCTGCCGGACTGGGGCTACTGGCTGCTGCTGGGAATCACCATGCTGTTCGGCTTCTGGCTGTGCGGCAAGGTGGCGAACGACCTGCGCGTGCACGATCATGAAGGCATCGTCTGGGACGAGATGGTCGGCATGTGGATCACCTTGTGGCTGGTGCCCGAAGGTTGGCAGTGGTTGCTCGCAGGGTTCCTGATGTTCCGCTTCTTCGACATCCTCAAGCCCTGGCCGATCCGCTGGATCGACCGCCATGTGCACGGCGGTGTCGGCATCATGCTCGACGATATCCTGGCCGGCGTGTTCGCCTGGCTGGGCATGCAAGTGCTGGTTTGGGCGGTAGCCTGATACAGGGAGCGGGTCGATGGCCATACGGACAGTGCTGCTGGCGCTGATGCTGGTTTTCCTGCCCTGGAGTGCCGGGGCCGTTGAGTTGCCGAAGCAGGTGCGGCTGGTCAGCGAGGAGTGGATCGACTACACCAACGCCGATGGCAGCGGGGTTGCCTGGGATGTGCTGCGCAAGGTGTTCGAACCGGCCGGGGTGAAGGTCGAGGTAACGAGCGCGCCTTACAGCCGTGCAGTCGGGCTGGTCAAGCGCGGCGAGGCCGATGCCTGGGTGGGTTCGTACAAGCAGGAGAACGAAGACAACCTCTACCCGCGCTGGCACTTCGATATGGACCATATCTATGCATTGGGGCTCGCCAGCAAGCCGGTTCCGACGCTGAACAGCGTCGGCGAGTACCGCCTGGCGTGGGTGCGCGGCTATGACTACCAGAGCTACCTGCCCGATGTGAAAAACTTCCGCGAGATCCAGCGCCGCGAAGGCATCCTGCCGATGCTGGAGCATGACCGGGTGGATTTCTATATCGATGCCGAAACCGAAGTGGATTACGTGCTGCACCAGACCAGCAAGCCGCAGGACTTCCGCCGCACCCACATCGCTGAGCTGCCGCTGTATCTGGCCTTTACCCGCAGCGATCAAGGCAAGGCCCTGCGCGACCTGTTCGACCAGCGCATGGAGAAGCTGGTACGCAGTGGCGAGCTGCGCTCGATCTTCGAACGCTGGAAGCAGCCGTACCCGTTCGCTTCCGACAGCCAGCCGCATTGATCGCCGAGGCTCCGACCGCGGGGGGCGTATCGGGCGAGCCTATGCATCGAACTTTTCGATCTTAAGCCGCGAGATTCAGCCTGCGCATGCCCGCTGGGCTGCTGATACAATCTGGCCCATTGAAATTTCCTACTTATCAGGAGCACAACGTGCCCGTCGTCTTTGTTGCCGCCTCCAAACTCCCAACGCCCTTTGCGACATTCACCATGCATGGCTTTCTCGACGAAGCCACCGGCCGCGAGCATGTGGTGCTCAGCCTGGGTGATATCGCCGACGGTGAACCGGTGCTCGGGCGTCTGCACTCCGAATGCCTGACCGGCGACGCTCTGTTCAGCCAGCGTTGCGACTGCGGCTCGCAACTGGAAGCCGCGCTGCAGGCCATCGCCCGTGAAGGTCGTGGCGTGCTGCTGTACCTGCGTCAGGAAGGTCGAGGCATCGGCCTGTTGAACAAGATCCGCGCCTATGAGCTGCAGGATGGCGGCGCCGATACCGTCGAGGCCAACGAGCGCCTGGGCTTTGCGGCCGACCAGCGTGACTACGCCATGTGCCTGCCGATGCTCGAGCACCTGGGCGTCAAGTCGCTGCGCCTGATGACCAATAACCCACGCAAGGTCAAAGCCCTGACCGACATGAACATCGTGGTTGCCGAACGCGTGCCGCTGCACACTGGCCACAACCCGCACAACCGCCTGTACCTGGCGACCAAGGCCGACAAGCTCGGTCACATGATGGGCAACCGTCACCAGGGCGAGGCGCCCCAGGCGTGACCCGTGGCCAGGTGAAGCGGCGCCTGGCGCTGGCCTGGTGGCAGTATCTGGCTGTCGGGCTGGTGCCGCTACCGGTCATGGCCTGGGCTTTTGGTGGCAGTGAAGCGCTGATTCCGGTGCTGGCGATGCCACTGTTCATTGCCGGTGCGGCCACCATGTTTCTCAGCCTGCCGCGCTTCGGTGCCTACAAGCGGGCGCTGATCGCCACCTCCAAGGTGCTCGACACCCCCGAAGAGCCCGCCGCCTGGATCGAACTGGCGCGGGTTCGTCGCCTGGCCATGACCTACGCCTGTTTCCCGGCCTGGATCGCCGCGCTCTCGGTGCTGGTGGGGCTGGAGGCGGTGCCTCAGGTGCTGCTGGCGATGTCTACCGTGGTGCTGCTCTACCTCTACCGCATCCCGCGCCAATTGGGCTGATGCGCGCCTTCTTCGTTGCCGTGCTGCTGTCGATCGGTGCATTTGCCGAGGCAGGGCCGCGCGTGATCAGCCTCGGGCCGTCGATGACCGAGATCGTCCTGGAGCTTGAGGCGGACGATTTGCTGGTGGGCGTGCTCGACAGCGGCGAGCGGCCGCAGCGTCTGAAGGATCTGCCATCGGTCGGGCGCTACGGGCAACTGGACATGGAGCACCTGCTGGCGCTCAAGCCCGACCTGCTGCTGCTCTGGCCCGGCAGCGTGCCCCCGGCCCAGCGCGACCAGTTGCGTCAATTGGGGATTGCCACGTTCAGCAGCGAGCCCCAGGACCTTGAGCAACTGATCGGGCAGATCCAGGCCATCGCCGTGCGCCTGGGGCGTGCCGAGCAGGGGCAGCGTTACGCTGAGAGGTTGCGCGAGCGCCTGGCCGAACTGCGCGAGCGCTATCGCCGCGAACAGCCACTCAAGGTGTTCTATCAGGTCTGGGATCAGCCGTTGTACACCCTGGGCGGCCGTCAGGTGGTGAGCGATGCACTGGCGGTCTGTGGGGCGCGCAACGTCTTTGCCGACCTTGAGCAGCCTGCGCCGCAGGTGAACGTCGAGTCGGTGCTGGCGCGCGACCCTGATGTGATCCTGGCCGGTGACGCTGCGCAGTTGGCTGGTTGGAAGGCCTGGCCAAAGCTCAGCGCCGTTGCCGGTGGGCACCTGCTGGTGGTGCCCGACAAGGGCCTGGAGCGTCCCAGCGGACAGATGATCGAAGCGACGGCGCGTCTGTGTGCGCTGCTGGTGTCTACAGCGCCGGTGTCCAGGTAAGGCTCAGCAGCCAGGTGCGGCCTTCTTCGCGGTAGCTGTAGTCATTGCCGTCGTAGTTGTAGAGCGCGCGGCTGTAGCCTTTGTCCAGCAAGTTATCCACCTTGGCCTCGAACTTCAGCGCATCGCTTGCCGCCCAGCTGCCGCGCAGGCCCAGCAGTGCATATCCGCCGAGCCTGTTGCGATTGGCCTCGTCGTCGTAGCTGTTGCTCAATGCCTGCCAGCTCGCCCCCACACTGAAACGCTCGAACTGTCGGTCCAGGTCCAGGCTCAAGGTTCGGCGGGCGCGGCGAGCCAGGGTATGGCCGGTGTCACGGTCACGTGGGTCGATCAGCGCCAGGCCAAGCTGGCTGCGCCAGGGGCCCCAGTCCTGGGTCAGTGACATCTCCATGCCGTTGATCCGCGCCGAGGCAACGTTTCGCGGGATCGAGCCCTCGCCGAAGATGATCGCATCGCGCAGATCGGTGCGGTACAGCGAGGTTTCCAGGCGGCTGCTGCCGCTCAACTGGCTGCGCCATTGCAGTTCATAGCTCCTGGAGCGCTCAGGGTCGAGGTCAGGATTGCTGTACTGCGGGTAGTACAGGTCGTTGAAGGTGGGGGCGCGAAACCCTTCGCTGTACGACAGCAGCAGGTCGTTGTCGATGTTCAGCGGCAGGGTCAGGCTGGCGCTCCAGGTGGTCTGGCCGCCGAACTGCTGGTTCTGGTCGCGCCGCACGCCCATTTCGGTGGAGAAACTTTCGCCGCTGTAGCGATGCTGAAGGAAGGCTGCCCGGTTGTAGCGGCTGTCCTCGGCGAAGTCGGTGCTGCCGTGCACCCGGTCCTGATACCAGTCGGCGCCCAGCGACAGGTGGTTCCGTGCATCAAGGGCGAGATCATTCTGCCAGGTGATCTGGTCGCGATAGGTGTTGAACACGCTGCCATCGTCGCTAAGCTTGTCGCGCTTGCGGTCGCGGTTCTCGCTATGGCCGATCTCCAGGCGCGAATGCCAGAGGTCGCTGAGCTGGGCATCGATATAGGTGCCCAGGCTGCTGACGGTGAAGTCGGTGTAGGGTTTCTGGCCGAAGCTTTCGAAGCTGACTGGGTCGAATCGGCCGAAGGGGTTGTCGTATTCGCTGCGCCCCCGGCTGTCGAGCAGGTTCACCCCGGCCTCGAAGCGCTCACCGAAGGTGTGGCTCAGGCTCAGGTTGAAAGATTTGTTGCGGTAGGCGTCGTGATCGCCATCGCTGGCGAAGGACGGCCCGGTCGAATCGATGCCTGCGGTTTCGTCGAGGCTGGCGCCGAGGTTGAAGCGTGTCTGGCCATCGCCACCGGACAGTCCCAGGCTGCGCTGGAAGGTCTGGTTGCTGCCGGCCGCCAGGCGCAGCCGCGGTTGCAGGCCGGGGCCGCTGGCGCGTCGGGTGAAGATCTGGATCACCCCGCCGATGGCGTCGCTGCCGTAGACCGCCGAGCGCGAGCCGCGCAGCACTTCGACGCGCTCGATCTGGTCGACGTCGAGAAACTGCAGGCCGCTGTCGCCGGAGGTGGCGTTGGCAATGCGTACGCCATCGACCAGCACCAGGCTCTGCGCGGCCTTGGTGCCGCGGATGAAAATCCCGGGCAGGCTGCCGCGGCCACCGGTGGGGGCGACTTGCACGCCGGGCACGCGGGTCAGCAGGTCGGTGACGCTGGAGGGCTGCAGACGGTCGATGTCGGCGCGGGTGAAGACCGTGTTGGCGGCGCTGGTGGCGCTGCGCGATTCGACTTCGCGGTTGGCGCTGATCAGCACGTCGGGGAGCTTCAGGGCGTTGTCGCGTTCGGCGGCCAGCAAGGGCAGAGGGAGGCAGAGCAGCGGTGCAAAGGTCAGGATTTTCATGGGCAGTACAATAGCATTCGCGGGCGAGCCCGCTCCCACAGGGTTTCTACAGTACTCAAATACTGTGCAATCCCTGTGGGAGCGGGCTTGCCCGCGAAAGGGCCTTACAGGCCGAGCTTGGCCATGCGGGCTTTCACCGAGGCCTCGATGCCAGCAGCATCCAGCCCGCACTCGGCCAGCATCTGCGCAGGCTTGGCATGCTCGACATAGATATCCGGCAAGCCCAGGTGCAGCAGTGGCTTGACCACCGCCTCACGCGCCAGGAACTCGCTGACCGCCGCACCGGCGCCGCCCATGATGGCGTTTTCCTCGATGGTCACCAGCAGCTCATGGCTGTCGGCCATCTCCAGTACGAGCGCTTCGTCGAGCGGCTTGACGAAGCGCATGTCGACCACCGTGGCATCGATCTGCTCGGCCACCTGCAGCGCTTCGGTCAGTTGCACGCCGAACACCAGCAGCGCGACTTTCGAACCCTGGCGACGAATCACACCCTTGCCGATTTCCAGTGGCTCCAGGTCCCCGTCGATCGGCGCGTTGGGGCCGGTGCCGCGCGGGTAGCGTACGGCGGCCGGGCCTTTGTACAGGTGCCCGGTGCTGAGCATCTTGCGCAGCTCGTTCTCGTCGCTCGGGGTCATCACCAGCATGCCGGGTATGCAGCGCAGGTACGAGAGGTCGAAGCTGCCAGCGTGGGTCGGGCCGTCCTCGCCGACCAGGCCGGCGCGGTCGATGGCGAACAGCACGTCGAGGTCCTGTACCGCCACGTCGTGGATCAGCTGGTCGTAGGCGCGCTGCAGGAAGGTCGAGTAGATCGCCACCACCGGCTTGGCGCCTTCGCAGGCCATGCCGGCAGCGAAGGTGACGGCGTGCTGCTCGGCGATTGCCACGTCGAAGTAGCGCTCCGGGAAGCGCTCGCTGAAGGCGACCAGGTCCGAACCTTCCTTCATTGCCGGAGTGATGCCCACCAGGCGGTTGTCGGCGCCGGCCATGTCGCACAGCCACTGCCCGAACACGGCGGAATACTTGGGCCCGCTGGGCTTTTTCGGCGCGGCGGGCTTGTCGACAGGTTCGAGCTTGGTGATGGCGTGGTAGCCGATCGGGTCGACCTCGGCGGGGGCGAAACCCTTGCCTTTCTTGGTGACCACGTGCAGGAACTGCGGGCCCTTGAGGTCGCGCATGTTGCGCAGGGTGGCGATCAGCGTCGGCAGGTCATGACCGTCGATCGGGCCGATGTAGTTCCAGCCCAGCTCCTCGAACAGGGTGCCGGGCACCAGCATGCCCTTGGCGTACTCTTCGGTGCGCCGGGCGATCTCCCAGGCGCCGGGCAGGCGCGACAGCACTTTCTTGCTGCCTTCGCGCATGCTCGCGTAGGTGCGGCTGGACAGGATCTTGGCCAGGTAGTTGGACAGCCCGCCGACGTTGCGCGAGATCGACATGTCGTTATCGTTGAGGATCACCAGCATGTCGGCATCGACTTCCTGGGCATGGTTCAACGCTTCGAAGGCCATGCCAGCGGTCAGCGCGCCGTCACCGATCACGGCGATGGACTTGCGCGGGTCGTTCTGCAGACGGGCGGCGATGGCCATGCCCAGTGCGGCGCTGATCGAGGTGCTCGAGTGGCCGACGCCGAAGGTGTCGTACTCGCTCTCGCTGCGGCGCGGGAAGGCAGCGACGCCGTCTTTCTGACGCAGGCTGAGCATGCGCTGGCGACGACCGGTGAGGATCTTGTGCGGGTAGGCCTGATGACCGACGTCCCATACCAGGCGATCGTCCGGGGTGTCAAAGACGTAGTGCAGGGCGATCGTCAGCTCGATGACGCCCAGGCCTGCGCCGAAGTGCCCACCGGTCTGGCCAACTGTATAGAGCAGCTCCTGGCGCAGTTCGTCGGCCAGGCTCTCCAGGTCGGCTTCGGCTAGCCGGCGCAGGCCGGCTGGCGTGTCGGCGCGGTCCAGCAGAGGCGTGACCGGGCGTTCGCGGGGGATCTCTTGAAACGTCGTGGGCATCAGGCGAGTCGTTATAGGTTTGAAGACGCGGCAGTTTACCCCATTGTGGGAAAAGTGCCCATTGGACCACGGGTTACGCCGACCCTGTGGGAGCGGGTTTACCCGCGACGACGGCGGTAGGCCCGGCATCGCATTCGCGGGTAAACCCGCTCCCACAGGGGATTGGCATCAACGCTTAATGGCGGCGCTCGACGATATAGCGCGCCAGCGCCCGCAGCGGCTCGGCGCTTTCGCCGAACCCTTCAAGTGCGACCAGCGCCTGGTCGCGCAGTTCGATCGCATAGGCCTTGGCGGCATCCAGGCCGAGCAGGGCGGGGTAGGTTGGTTTGTCACGAGCGATGTCGGCGCCCTGGCGCTTGCCCAGGGTGGCGGTATCGCTTTCGACGTCGAGGATGTCATCCTGCACCTGGAACGCGAGGCCGATGGCCTGTGCATAAGTCTGCAAGGCATCCAGTTGGGTGGCTTCGGCACGGCCGCTGGCCAGGGCGCCGAGACGCACGCTGGCCTCGATCAGTGCGCCGGTCTTGTGCCGGTGCATGTATTCCAGGGCCTGCTGGTCGAGCTTGACCCCGACCGAACCGAGGTCGATGGCCTGGCCGCCGACCATGCCGGCCGGGCCTGCGGCCTTGGCCAGGGCCTGGACCATGGCCAGGCGGATGGCGTCAGGCTGCGGGCTCAGGTGCGCATCGAGCAGCGCGCTGAAGGCCAGGCTCTGCAGGCCGTCGCCAGCGAGGATCGCGCAGGCTTCGTCAAATGCCTTGTGGGTGGTGGGCTGACCGCGGCGCAGGTCGTCGTCGTCCATGGCCGGCAAGTCGTCATGCACCAGCGAGTAGGCATGGATCAGCTCTACCGCGCAGGCCGCGCCGTTGGCTTGCTCGGGCGCAACGCCAAAGGCTTCGCAAGCGGCGTAGGCGAGCAGCGGGCGTACACGCTTGCCGCCGTTCATCACGCTGTAGCGCATCGCTGCGTAGAGCCGTTCGAGCTCCTTGGACGGCGCCACGAACAGCGGCTCGAGGGCGGCGTCGACGCGCGCCTGGCAGGCGCTCTGGTAGCTGTTGATCATTCCTGCGGTTCCGCGTCGAAGGGCTCGGCGGCCAGTTCGCCGTCACGCTCCAGGAGGATCTGCACCTTCTGTTCGGCCTGGGCCAGCGCGCCCTGGCAGTCGCGGGTCAGGGCGATCCCCTGCTCGAACGCTGCCAGCGACTCTTCCAGCGACAGCTCGCCGGTCTCCAGGCGCTCGACCAGAGCTTGCAGGTCGGCGAGGGATTGTTCGAAATCGATGGAGGTTTTCTTGCGGGCCATGGCGACTGTCTCGGTGGCGTTTTTAACGGCGCGACACTAGCAGAGCGGGGCGGGGGGAGCAAATTGCGGTGCCTCCCGGGCGCCAATCCGTTGGTAGTATTTTGTTGCATTTGCGTGGGAGGTTTCTTATTGCAATTTGAGACGTGGTCGGATTGTGACCCCATGGGGGCTCTGCCATAATCCCGCGCGCTCTGGCCTGGGCATCTTGATGGCCTTGGGCCATCTTCTTCTCGACGTCACGTAACGGACTACGTTGTGAGCTTCCTTTCGATCGAATTCGGCCTCTGTTTCACGCTCTTCTTCATTGTCTACTGGAGCCTGTGCTGGAGCCTGCGCCTGCAGAACCTGCTGCTGCTTGCGGCCAGCTACGGGCTGGTGGCGAGTTTCAGCCTGCAATCGTTGTACATCCTGCTCGGCTACAGCGCGCTGGTGTATCTGCTGGGGTTGCTGGCTGCGCGCCAGCCCGGCCGCTGGCTCAATGGCGTTTTACTGCTGGCGCTGGTATTGGGGTGTTTCTACCTCTTCAAGTACCAGGAGTTCTTCGCCGCCAGTGTGCAGGGCGCATTCACGGCTGTCGGGCTCGAGGTGTCGCTGCCGGTGCTCGAGCTGCTGGTGCCGATTGGCCTGTCGTTCTATGCCTTCCATTCGGTCAGCTACCTGGTGTCGATCAACCGCGGCGAGATGGCCTCGGCGCCGCCGTTGGACCTGGCGCTGTACCTGGCCTTCTTCCCCAGCCTGATCGCAGGCCCGGTCAATCGCGCGGCGCATCTGCTGCCGCAGATCCGCCCGCAGGCCATGCGTGAAGTGCTGGAGCCGCAGCGGGCGCTTGGCCTGATCGCCCTGGCGGTGGTCAAGCTGTTCCTGCTCAGCGGCTGGCTGGGCAGCCAGTGGGTCGATCCGGTATTCGAAACCCCGGGCAGCTTCACGCCCGAGCAGGTGCTGCTCAGCGTCTATGGCTACAGCTTCCTGATCTATTTCAACTTCAGCGGCTATACCAACCTGGTCACCGGCATCGCCCTGCTGCTGGGTTTTCGCCTGCCGGAGAACTTCAACGCGCCTTATGCCGCGCGCAACCTCAAGGAGTTCTGGGGGCGCTGGCACATCAGCCTGTCGCGCTTCATTCGTGACTACATCTACATCCCCCTGGGCGGCAATCGCAAAGGGGTGTGGCGCAGCAACCTGAACATGCTGCTGGCCATGCTGATCTCCGGGCTGTGGCACGGCGCGAGTCTGAATTTCATCCTCTGGGGCGCGCTGCATGGGGTGGGGCTGGCCCTGTACAAGCTGTTCGAGCAGTTGTGGCCGGGCTTTGTGCGCCTGCCGGGCAGCGGGCTGCTGGCGCGCCTGCTGACGTTCCACTACGTCGCCTTCGCCTGGATCTTCTTCCGCAGCCCAACCCTGGATGGCGCCTGGGAGATGCTTGGCGATATCGCCCAGGTCAGCCTGGCCGGGCTCGACTCGGCCACCGGTGTAGCGCTGCTGGCCTGTGTGTTGTACGTCGCCACGTATCCACAGTGGCTGGCGTCCCTGCGCCAGGGCTTCGTAGCTAGCCAGCGCCTGCCCTGGCAACTGTACCCACTGCCACTGGCGATCTTCGTGTCGCTGGTGATCTTCGCGTCGCAATCGGGTGTGCCGGGGTTCATCTATGCAAGCTTCTGATATCCGTCAGCTGGTCCGGGTGCAGATGGGCGCGGCGCGCACGCTGTATGCCATGGTGGTCGCCACAGGCCTGCTGTTCTGGCTGAACCAGGACTCGATCAGCCTGTATTGCCAGCAGAAGTATCACGACAGTTGCGAACTGCCGGTGCTGGGGCAGTTGCCAGCCTGGCGCCTGGGCGCGGGCCTGACCACAGCGCTGGAGCAGGGCCGTGACAGCTTCCTCGACAGCCTCAACGGGCAGGTTGCGGTGGCGAGTACAGAGCCTGTGGTGGAACTGCCGCCGCCGATGCCGGTGGTGAGTGTCGATCTGCAGGCGCCTGTGGCCAGGCCTGAGCATGTCGCTACAGCTGCCCCGCACCCTGTCGCACCGGCACCGGCACCGGCACCGGCACCGGCACCGGCGCCACCGCCCGCTGCCGTGGTCGTGAAGCCACCGCTGCCGCAGATGGTCGCACCGGGCACCCTGGCGTCGTTGGCGGCGGGCGATGAAGTGTTCCTGGTGGGGGACTCGCTGATGCAGGGCGTCGCCCCGCACCTGGCCAACAGCCTGCGCAAGCGCTACCAGATCCACACCATCAACCTCAGTCGGCAAAGCACCGGGCTTGCCTACCCGGGCTTCTTCAACTGGCCGAAGACCGTGGCCGACACGCTCGCCAGCGCGCCGAAGGTCCGCCTGATGGTGGTATTCCTCGGCCCTAACGACCCGTGGGACATGCCCCAGGGCAAGGGCAAGCCGTTCCTGCGTTTCAAGTCGCCGGAGTGGGAAGTGGCCTACCGTGAGCGCATCGACGCGATCCTCGAGCAGGCCCGCGAGCACAATGTCCAGGTGATCTGGGTCGGCCCGCCGAACATGGAGAAGTCGCGGCTGTCGACGGCGATGAGCTACCTCAGTGGCCTTTATCAGGAGCGCACCCAGCAATTCGGCCAGCACTACGTCTCGGCCAACCCGATTCTCGGCTATCCCGACGAGCAGTTCTCGTATACGGTGCAGACGCCGGAGGGCAAGCGGGTCAAGGTCCGGGTCGACGACGGCATTCATTTCACCATCACGGGCCAGAAGATGATCGCCGCGCAGGTACTGTCACTGATCAGCTTCCCGGTCCTGACTGCAACAGGACATTGAGATGCGCCTATGGCATCACCTGCTGGGCGTGGCGCTGCTGATCAGCGCCTTGCCCGCGTGCAGCACCGGCGCCAGCGCGCCACCCCAGCCTGCGGCCAAGCCCGCCGTTGTCGCCAATGTGCGCGACGACGGCAACCTCGCGCTGCTCGCCGGCAAGTTCCGCAACGCCGGCCGTGCGCCCATTTCCATCGTCCAGCTGGGGGATTCGCACACCGCTGCCGACCTGTTCAGCGGTGAGTTGCGCAAGCTGCTGCAGGCCCGCTATGGCGACGGTGGCATTGGCCTGGTGCCGGCTTCGCCCGTGCCGGGAATTCGCAACGACCGCGTGATCGTCAGCAGCGAGCGCCGTCAGTGGGAACTGGTTTCTGCGCGCAACCAGCAGAGCAGCCAGTTTCCGTTGGGTGGCTACCTGTCGCTGCCGGTGGTCGATCGCCCCGGCGTGAAGATCCAGGCCCGTGACCCCGACGCACAACGCTATCGGATCTCGGCCCTTTATCAGGCAACGCGCAGCAGCACGTTGGTGGCCAACGGCAGCCAGCGCCGCATGCTGTCGGCCACCAACGGTGAGTGGCGCTTCAGCCCAGCCTTCATCAATCTCGGCCTGCCGGTGCAACTGAGTGTGGAGGGTGTCCAGGGCGTGGCGCTGGGTGGTTGGTATATCCAGGGCCAGAAAAACGCCGGGGTCACCTATTCGTCGCTGGGTATCAACGGCGCGCGGCTGGAGGTGGTCGACAAGTGGCAGGCGGGTTGGCAAGGCACGCTCAAGGCGCTGCGGCCTGACCTGGTGATCCTGGCCTATGGCACCAACGAAGCCTTCGACGACAAGCTCGATCTTGCCCTGTACCAGTCGCAGTTGGAGGTCACCTTGGCCCGGTTGCGCCAGGAAATGCCCAAGGCGGCCATCCTGCTGGTCGGGCCGCCCGATTCGATCAAGCAGCGCAAGGCCGCCAGTTGCGCTGCGCGCCAGCCACAGCCGCTGGCGAGCGTGATCCGCATCCAGCGCCAGGCGGCGCAGAAGTACAAGGCACTGTTCTGGGATTGGCAGGCAGGGATGGGCGGGCCGTGCTCGATTGTCGCCTGGCAGGCCAGCGGCCTGGGGCGACCAGACCTGGTACACCTGACTGCCGAGGGTTATCGCAAGAGTGCGGCGATGTTGTACGCCTATCTCAAGGGGCAACTGGGGCTGCGCTGAGTGCTGTACTGGTAGGAGCGGGGCAAGCCCGCACCTACCAAAGAGCAGCGCTGCAGATCAGGCGGGTTGTGCCTCAAGCTCCAGCATCGCTTCGCGATAGCGCGCCAGCTCCTCGATGGTCACTACCGGCAGGTTGTACTGGCGCGCATACACGGCCACCTGCTCGCCCCGGGCCATGCTGCCGTCGGGGTTCATCAGCTCGCACAGCACCGCGGCTGGCCGCAACCCGGCCAGCCGCGCCAGGTCCACCGAGCCTTCGGTATGGCCGCGACGGGTCAGCACGCCGCCATCACGCGCACGCAATGGGAACACATGGCCAGGGCTGACGATGTGGCGTTGCTCGGCGGTCGAGCGCAGTGCGGCCTCGATGGTGGTGATCCGGTCCTGTGCCGACACGCCGGTGCTCACGCCCTCGGCCGCCTCGATGGTGACGGTGAAGCCGGTGCCGTGGCGGGCCTGGTTGTTCTGCACCATGGGTGCGAGCTGCAAGGCGTCGACCGTGGCTTCGTCCAGGCACAGGCAGACGATGCCGCTGCAATCGCGAATCATCATGGCCATGGTCTGCAGTGACAGGTTTTCGGCGGCGGCGACGATATCGGCTTCGTCCTCGCGATCGTCGTCGTCGAGCAGCAGCACGGGGCGCCCGGCCTGGAAGGCGGCGATGGCGGCGGTGACGTTAGGGAATTTCGAGTGGTGCAAGGTGGACATGAAACGCTCCTCGTGAATGATCGATGAACGTCTCGGGGCGAACAAAATGCGCGCGCAAGGGCGCCCGATGGCCCCGCGCTTGCGCCTTCTTTCATCCGGACTATGACCGTCGGCTCTGGAGTCTCACCAGATCTGCTGACCCCCGGCATGGCCGGGGCGCTCGCGGGCTCATCTTTCGATTTACCGCCGGTGGGGACTTTCACCCCGCCCTGAAGACCGGGGGAGCATACCGCAAACCGACCGTTTGCTGGCAAGCCCTGCTTAAGTCGACGCCCGCTTCCCCCTCGATCCCTGTAGGAGCGGGCTTGTCCCGCGATCGGGCGCGCAGCGGCCGCAATCCAGGCGACTATCTTTTCCTGAAACACCTCGGGGCCTGGTTTTACGGCCGCTGCGCGCCCGATCGCGGGACTAGTCGGGACGCCGAACCGCCGCACCCACAGGGATTGGGCTGAACTTTAAATTTTGGGTCAGACAGTTGCCCTCGGATCAGTGCAGCCTGCCGCGCTCGACATCCGTCATCAGCGCTTTGGCAAAGGCGCTCAGGTAGTCGGCGGCGGTCAGCAGCCGGGCGTCCTGCTCCATCAGCCCTTCGTGCAGCAGGTGGCGGATGCAGGCAAGCAGGTTCATCACTTCGTCGTAGGCATGTTCGGCGGGAATGCCGGGCAGGATGCGGAACATGTCCACAGGCGGGTTGCCGGATTCATTGAAAGTTTCCAGGCCGGCAGTCAGGAGAGGTGGGTCGGGGACGATCTTTTTCATGGCTTTACTCCTTGGTGCAAGGGAGCCGCCACATCTTTCTCAAGGATTTTGGGTGGCGGCCGCGCGCGGGGTGAGAAAACCGAGGGAGCAAAGAAAACTCGGCCAGACCGAAGTCTGCCCGCGCGCGGCTGCCATAAAGACATGCTCGTTTACTCATCAACGGGTTCTCACACCCGGCCGCAAACATCGCGACCCAGGGACGTTATTCCTGAGGTGATTTCCCGACAACAGAGAAGCTTCGGCAAGGCGCGTAGGATACTTCCCAAGCCTGCTTGGCTCGAAGCATTTGGTTTCAGATTGGGAAACGTCCTACGGCCTAGCTATCACCCCTGACCCTTCACCTGCTGCCAATCCAGCCCGAATCGCGCCAGGTACTTGCGCAGGCGATCGGCGTCGTTGGGGTTGGCCTTCTCCTGGCGCGACACGGCGAACAATTGGCGCCCGGCCTCGGACAGGCTTGTTGCGCGGCGACAAACGTCGATCACCGCCTGCAACTGCACCTGGTCGAACAGGTCCAGTTCGCGCCCGGCCAGTACCGGCTCGCTCTCCGCCTCCAGCCCCCAGGCATGACGCAAACGCTCGATCTCCTCTGCCACCAGGGCTTCGTCTATTCGCCCGCTGTCGGCCAGCGTCGCCATGCGCGTGATCGAGGCCGACAGCTCGCGGAAGTTTCCGGCCCAGCGGGCTTCGCTGGCGTGGGCGAAGGCCAGGTAGCTGCGCTTGGCCTCCAGGTTGAAACGCACCTGCCGGCCTTGTTCGCGGGCATGGCGCTGCAACTCGAAGTCCAGGTTCGGCTCGATGTCTTCGCGCCGCTGCGCAAGCCCCGGCAGGGCGAAGGTCCACAGGTTGATACGGGCGAACAGGTCTTCACGAAACGAGCCTTCGGCGACCTTGGCGCGCAGGTCGCGATGGGTACCGGCGATCAGTTGGAAGTCGCTCTGCACTTCGCGGTCCGAGCCCAGCGGGAAGAAGCGCTTCTCTTCGATGGCCTTGAGCAGCATGGCCTGCTCGTCGGCGCCAAGCTCGCCGATCTCGTCGAGAAACAGCATGCCGCCGTCGGCAGCGCGCAGCAGGCCATCGCGGGCGTTCTGCGCACCGGTAAAGGCGCCCTTGGCATGGCCGAACAGTGCCGACATCGCGCCATCGCCGCGCAAGGTCGCGCAGTTGACCTCGATGAACCGCCCCTGCAACTGGTGCCGGCCGCGCTTGAGCTCGTGAATGCGCCGGGCCAGGAACGACTTGCCGGCGCCGGTAGGCCCGACCAGCAGGATCGGTGCCTTCGAGCGCAGGGCGACGCGTTCGATCTGTTCGATGGTGCGGTTGAACGCCGCGTTGCGCGTGGCAATACCGGACTTGAGCAGCGACTGCGCCTCGACCTGCTCGTGGCGAAAGCGCGAAGCGATCAGGTCGTAGCGCGACAGGTCCAGGTCGATCAGCGTGGCGATACCAGCCGGGTCGCTGGCTTCGTCGTGCTTGCGTGAGGGCGAGGTCTGCACCAGGCGTGCGGGCAGGTAGCGCGCTTCGGTGAGCAGGAACCAGCAGATCTGCGCGACATGGGTGCCGGTGGTGATATGCACGAGATAGTCCTCGCGCTCGGTGTCGAAGGGGTAGCCGCTGGAGAAGTCGTGCAGGGCGCCATAGACCTCTTCGAAATCCCATGGGTTACGCAGGCTGAGCGGGTGCAGTCGCACCTCGGTGTGGGGTGACACCTGCTGGACGTCGGCACGGATGCGTTCGGCCAGGCTGACGTCACGTACGCCGGGGCCGTGAATCAGCTCCAGGCGATCGAGCGGCAGGTCTGGCTGGCGGCACAGGCCGATCGTGGGGCGCCAGCGGTTCCAGCGTGCGGCGCCCTTGCCATTGCGGTCGAGGGTGGTGCCGAGAAAACCGATGGCAACACGGGCTTTGCTCATGGAGTTATCCCAAAAGATAAAGTCTTATTCAAGCATATATGAGTAATCGAGTTTCCTGCTGCCACTAAAATTGCCAGAAAACCAGATTTCAAAAATAAATCGTTAAAAATCAGCTACTTAAAAAAATAACTTGAGCAGTTTCCAAAAGCTGGCACGCCGCTCGCTATATCCCTCTCGACCGAATCGCCAGGCAGGCCCAAGGGCAAGGGGTTGAGACCCCGCTGGTGCACGTACCCACTCAGGTGTCGGTGTCGTGCATGCCGCCGCTGCAACGACCGGTCGCCCTGTGCAGTACCCGTGAAACGGCTGCACAGACGCTCGCCGGGAAGCCCCGGCACTACCCTCCTAAGGTAGCTGTGAACGTAACACCCGCTGGTGCGGTGCAGGTCAGGCAAGCAGGGCCAGGATGGCCCCTCGACGGCCACGGACGCCTGCACCACCGCCGGCCCACCCGGCCTGCCGGCCGGACCTGGCGCAACGAAGGACGCCGCCTGAGCCTTGCTCACGGTGCCTGACTCCGCCAGGTCTCGCCCGCAGTGCCCGGTGCGCCGGCACCACCGGCAACCCTGGATATGGATGAAAAGGATAGAAAGATGAAATTGTTCAAACGCTTTGTCGTGAAGAAGAACGAACGTGGCCTGCTGCTCGATGAAGGCGACTTCGAGGCCATCCTCGAGCCTGGGCAGTATTCGCGTGTCGACTGGCGCGACCGGCTGACGGTGCAGACCTTCAGCCTCAATTCCCCGCTGTTCGACCATCCGCTGGCAGGCTACCTGCGCCAGCACCAGCCGCAGTTGGTCGAGCAGTATTTCGAGCGCATGGACCTGGGCGAGCAAGAGCTGGGCCTGCGTTTCGAGGACGGTCGGCTGGTCGAGCTGCTGGCACCGGACAGCCGTCGCCTGTACTGGAAGGGCCAGGCCCGGCAGACCCTGGAGCGAGTCGACCTGAGTGGCGGACGGCGCGTTGCGCCTGCATTGCTCGCACGCTTGAACCGTCCGGGCATGGCCGGCCTTGAGCATGTGTTGCTGGTCAGCGTGCCGGCGTTCCATGTCGGCGTGCTGAAGATCGACGGCGCCGTGTTCGACTTGCTCGAAGCCGGGCAGTATGGCTTCTGGCGCTGCGGTAGCCAGGTAACGGTGGAAACCGTCGACACCCGTGTGCAGGCGCTGGAGGTCGGCGGCCAGGAAATCCTTACCCGCGACAAGGTGAACCTGCGTCTGAACCTGGTCGCCAACTGGCGCTATGCCGACGTGCTGATGGCCCATGCACGCTTCAGCAAACCGGTGGAGCACCTGTACCGTGAACTGCAATTCGGTCTGCGCGCCGCAGTGGGGACTCGGACCCTGGATGAGTTGCTGGAGGACAAGCAGTTCATCGACGACAGCATCAGCCGCCACCTGCAGACGCAACTGCCGGGCAGCGGTCTGGAAATCAGCAGCCTCGGGGTGCGCGACATCATCCTGCCGGGCGAGATGAAGACCCTGCTGGCGCAGGTAGTGGAGGCGGAAAAGGCGGCGCAGGCCAACGTGATTCGTCGCCGTGAGGAAACCCAGGCGACGCGCTCGCTGCTCAACACCGCCAAGGTGATGGAAGGTAGCCCGACGGCCCTGCGCCTGAAGGAGCTGGAAACCCTGGAGCGGGTGGCCGAACGCATCGACCGGATCTCGGTATTCGGTGGTCTGGATCAGGTATTGAATGGCTTGGTCAGCCTCAAGGCAGGCTGATCGAACACAAGGAACAAGGACATGAACCTGTTGGAAGTGGCCGGCGGCAAGCCGATCAAACTGTGGACCGATGGCGTGCCGGTCGAGGACGACGCGCGTCGGCAACTGATGAACACCGCACGCATGCCGTTCATCTTCAAGCACCTTGCGGTGATGCCGGACGTCCACCTGGGCAAGGGCTCGACCATCGGCAGTGTGATACCCACCGTGGGTGCGATCATCCCGGCAGCGGTTGGCGTGGACATCGGTTGCGGCATGATCGCCGCACGCACCTCGCTGCACGCGCGCGACCTGCCGGACAACTTGCATGGCCTGCGCAGTGCCATCGAGAAGGCCGTGCCCCATGGCAAGACGTTCGGTCGTCGTGACCAGGGCGCCTGGGGCGAAGTGCCGAGCCAGGCCGACCAGACCTGGGGCCGCCTGGCCGGACGTTTCAAGGTGATCACCGACAAGCATCCGCAGCTGGAGAAGACCAACAACCGCAGCCACCTCGGCACCCTGGGCGGCGGCAACCACTTCATCGAAGTCTGCCTGGACGAGGCCGACCGGGTCTGGTTCATGCTGCACAGCGGTTCGCGTGGGGTGGGCAATGCCATCGGTAACCTGTTCATCGAGCTGGCCCAGGCCGACATGCGTCAGCACCTGGCCAACTTGCCGGACAAGGACCTGGCCTATTTCGAGGAAGGTAGCCGGCATTTCGCCGACTATGTCGAGGCGGTGGAGTGGGCGCAGGACTTTGCCCGGCAAAATCGCGAACTGATGATGCAGGCGGTGGTGGCAGCGACCCGCAGGGTGCTGGGCAGGCCTTTCGAGGCCAGCCTGGAGGCGGTCAACTGCCATCACAACTATGTGCAGCGTGAGCAACATTTCGGGCGCGAAGTGCTGGTGACCCGCAAGGGCGCGGTATCGGCGCAGAAGGGTGAGCTGGGCATCATTCCCGGCTCCATGGGCGCGAAGAGCTTCATCGTCCGTGGGTTGGGCAATGAAGAGGCTTTTTGCTCGTGCAGCCACGGTGCAGGGCGGGTGATGAGCCGGACCAAGGCCAAGAACCTGTTCACCGTGGAAGACCAGCAGCGTGCCACGGCCCATGTGGAGTGCCGCAAGGACAAGAGTGTGATCGACGAGATTCCGATGGCCTACAAGGATATCGATGCGGTCATGCATGCCCAGCGCGAGCTGGTGGAGGTTGTGCACACCCTGCGTCAGGTGGTGTGTGTGAAAGGTTGAAGCGGCGCCAGGGGCGCCCTGACAAGGAGTGAAGAGATGTACCAGGACGACCCACATCCACTGTCCGACGCCATGCGCATGCGGGTGCTCGAAGAACTTCAGCGCATCGAGCGCGAGCATGACGTGACTGTGCTGTACGCCTGCGAGTCCGGCAGCCGCGCCTGGGGCTTCGCCTCGCCGGACAGTGACTACGACGTGCGTTTCGTCTATGTGCAGCGTGCCGAGTGGTACCTGCGCGTGGAGGAACCGCGCGATGTGATCGAGCGACCCCTGAGCGATGAGCTGGACGTCAGTGGCTGGGAGTTGCGCAAGGCATTGCGTTTGCTGCGAGGTGCCAATCCGAGCCTGCTCGAGTGGCTGGGCTCGCCGTTGGTGTACCGGGCCGACGAGCAGGCCCGTGAGCAACTGGGCGCGCTGGCTCGTGCGTTCTATTCGCCACGCGCTGTGCGCCATCACTACCTGTCGATGGCCCGCAAGAACCTGCGCGGCTATCTGCTGGGTGACACGGTGCGGCTGAAGAAGTACCTCTACGTGATCCGCCCGTTGCTGGCGGTGCGCTGGATCGACCAGGGCCTGGGTATGCCTCCGACTGCGTTCACGGCACTGCTCGAGCGAACCGTCGATGAGGCGGATGTGCGCCAGGCGATCGATCAGTTGCTCGAGCGCAAGCGCCGGGCGGGCGAGACGCAGCACGGGCCGCGGGATGACGTGCTGCACCGGTTCATCGAGGCCGAGCTGGCGCGGGCCGACACGGTCGAGGTGGCGCGTGGCGAGCGCAGCGACACTGGAGTGCTGGATCGCTTTCTGCTGGAGACGGTCGGGCGGTTTCAGGCGCAGTACGGTTGAGCCTGTGATTTCGAGGCTGGCGCAGCATCTGGGCTGCCCCACAATCTGTGGGAGCGGGCTTGCCCGCGAAAAGGACACCGCGCTGCCTGGCACGGGCTCCGCCCGTGTTCGCGGGACAAGTCGGAGCGCCGAACCGCCGCTCCCACAGGGATTGGGCTGGTCTTTAGATTTTGAGCAAGACAGTTGCTACACGTGTCGGGTCGGGTTGTGGGTGCTCATTCCATACAGCGGCTCCCAAGCACGGATGCCGCTGTTGATGTTCACGCTGCGCTCCAGGCAAACCCGTTCGCCTGCAAAGCTCAGGCACACCCGATCGCGGAATGCCGAGCGCGGGTACACCCATTCCAGCTCCAGTCGATCTGCCGCCACCCAGCGCGCCGTCGCCACCACCGGTGCATCACGCAGTGCATAGCCATGGTGCAGTTGTGCCCCCGGCAACGAGCTGGTGCCCGTGACCCAATGATCGATCCCGGCTTCGATGCGCTCGCTGCCCGTCGCCTCTACCCACTCCATCACCAACCGCTCGCCGGCCTGCAACAGATTCAGCGTTTCGATGCCATACGGATTGGCCTCGAGCGCAAAGCTCATCCGTGCAGGGAGCGGCTGGGGCGGACGTGCGAGCGAGCGCAGTGGTTGCTCTTCGGCGAAACACTGGAGCACCTCGCGTAGCCGTTCGTCACCTGCGGCCCCAGCCTGTTCACCGCGCAGCGCCGCGCTCAGATGACGATCGATGAAGGGCGTCACCTGCGCCGACTTCTCCATTGCGCCGAATACCGCCAGCGTGGCGCGCTCGCCGGGGATCACGGCGGCCATCTGGGCGAACACGCCCACGGCGCTGTAGCCGTTCGCCGGTCGGTCGGTCCACCAGTGATAGCCATAGCGACTGCCCTCGCCACCCTGGGCGCGCGTTGCCGCCTCCACCCACGCCTGCGGCAGAACCTGCTCGCCGTTCCAGCGCCCGCCGTCACGGTGCAGCATGGCCAGCTTGAGGACATCCACAGGCCGCGCCGTCAGGCCGTTGCCGCCGGGGCTGATGCCTTCCGGGCTGATGTCCCAGTGCTGCGCCTCGAAGCCCAGCGGCTCGAGCAGGCGCGGCTTGAGGTAGTCATGCAGGGTGACGCCAGCAACCTGGGTCAGCACTGCGGAGAGCATGTAGCTGGCGGCGCTGGTGTAGACGAAGTCGGTGCCCGGCGCGCTGGTCAGCGGTATGCGGAAGAACTCCTCGACCCAACTGCCGTCGATGCCGCGCCAGATCGAGCCGGAGGTGTTGCCGCCGTGGCCGGTGCGCATGGTCAGCAGGTGCTCGACGGTGATCTGCGCTGCGCGTGGGTCGGTGGCACCTGCCGCCGCTTGCGGGAAGAACTTTGTCAGAGGGTCGTCCAGGCGCAGCAGCCCTTCGTCGATGGCCAGGCCGATGGCGCAGGCGGTGAAGCTCTTGGTGATCGAGTGGGTCACCCGTGGGGTCAGCGAATCGTACGGCCAGCGCCAGGCGTCCACCACCAGCACGCCGTCGCGCTCGAGCATCACCCCGTGCAGTTCGAGCCCGGCCTGTTGCACCGCCTCGAGAAAGGCGGCGACCTCGAAGCCGTCGATGCCGACGCTGGAGGGCAGCCCACGGGGCAGGTCATGGGCGGCAGGCTGATCGGCGGTGATTGGCTGGGGCATGGGTATTCCTCATGATGCGGGGCGTTGTTCAGTCGGCGGTGCGCGGGTGGACCAATCGGCTGTAGGACACCAGCATGCCGATGAAGACCTGGGCCACGCTGGTCAGCGTCGCGTTCTTGCGGGTGATCAGGGCCACGTCGCGGTGGCTCAGGCGCTCCTCGATGGGGATCTTCACCAGCGAGGAGGAGAACAGTTTCAGCGACGGAATGATCGCCGGCTCGATGGTCAGGTAGTCGGTCTCGGCGACGATATGCAGGGTCTCGAGCAGCGATTCGGTGGTGATACCGATCTTCGGCATGCCCAGCCCGTGGGCGCGGAACAGCTCGATCAGGCGGCCCTCGGTGCCGCCGACCAGGCCGTCGCGGCGCACGCTGATCCATTTGCACTGGGTCAGGTCGCGTACCGAGCGGGCATCACGCAGCGGGTGATCCTTGCGTGCGATCACCCCGGCGCGGGACGCGTGCAGGCGCTGGATGGACAGGTCGATTTCATCGACATGGGCGGGCAGGGCGCACAGGGCGAAGTCCAGGCGGCCTTCGCGCAGTTTCTCGATGAGGATCTTGGTCGAACCGCTGGTCACCTCGAGGCGGGTCTGCGGGTGCTGCGAGGTAAAGCTTTCGAACACCGGCACCAGCAGTTCGGCCAGCGGTTCGGAGGTGACGCCCAGGGCCACATGGCCCTGGGGTTCGACCAGTGCACGGACGTCAGCCACGGCGCGGTCGCAGTCCATCAGGATGGCGCGGGCATGAGCGATGAAGCGCTGGCCGGAGTCGCTGAGCCGGATGCCCTGGTTGGTGCGGTGCAGCAACGGGCCGCCGAGCTCGCGCTCTAGGGCCTGGACCGACTGGGTGAGGGTGCTTTGCGCGATGTTCAGTGCGCGGGCCGCAGCCCGGAAGCTGCCCATGTCGACCACGGAGCAGAAGGCGCGCAGGTGGGTCAGGGTCATTATTGTTCGAACTCCGCAGGGTGCGTGGGGGCCGTGCTTGATGCGGCCATGTTAGAGAGCGATCGAATTTGCCGTCAGTGCGCTTTTGCTGATCCCGATAGCTTTATTGGATCAGGTGTTTCTGGGCGAAGAGCCCGTTATGACCAGCGCAGCATGGCCTTTGCCGAAAGTTTTTGGCAGGGGTGCACGGCAAGTCTGCGATCAGCGTGATTGGCTATGCCACTCATGATCGGAATTTGTGTGCTTACGCAGCGACGCTACCTGAGACAGGATGAGCCAGGCATCGCTACCGGGCCTCGGGCGTACGTCACCCCAGAGCCACGGTCATAACAACAACAACGAGTTCCCGGATCGGGGCGCAACCTTTCACGACTCTGCCGCCGACTGCATTGGATCTCGAGCCCGAGGGGAATAACTTGAACAAGACTCTGATTCTGATGACTGGCCTGATGGCCTCCATCTGCGCCAACGCTCAGACACAAAACACCCTGAATGTCGCCCTCAACGCCGACATCCGCAGCACCCAGCCAGGCGTCAACCGCGACACCAACTCCGATGCGGTGGTGCTGCACCTGTTCGAAGGCCTGGTCGCCTTCCGCGAAGACGCAAGCGTCGGCCCGCTGCTGGCCAAGGAAGTCGTCACTTCCGACGACGGCCTGACCTACACCTTCAAGCTGCGCGACGGCGTCACCTTCCACAACGGCAAGCCGCTGACCTCCAAGGAAGTGCTCTGGACCTGGCAGCGCTACATGGACCCGGCCACTCAGTGGCGCTGCACCGCGTCGTTCGACGGCCACAGCGGCGCGAAGATCGTTGATATCAAGGCCCCTGACGCGCAGACCGTGGTCTTCACCCTCGACCAGCCCAACGCCCTGTTCCTGGCCAGCATGGCGCTGCCCGAGTGCGGTGGCAGCGGCATCATGCACCCCGACTCGGTGGTCAATGGTGAATGGACCACGCCGATCGGCACCGGCCCGTTCAAGCTGGCGACCTGGAAGCCGGGTCAATACGTCGACCTGGACCGTTTCGCCGAATACAAGGCGCGTGACGAGGCTGCCGATGGCTATACCGGCAACAAGTCGACCACCCTCGACCGCGTGCACATGACCATCATCCCGGATCCGGCCGCCGCCAAGGCTGCGCTGCTGTCGCGCAACGTCGACATGCTCAACGACGTCAGTGCCCTGGAAGCCAAGGAGCTCGAGGCGCTGCCTGGCGTGCGTATCTCGGCGAGCACCACCATGTCGACCAGCGCCGTGCTGTTCCAGACCAAGGACCCGCTGTTTTCCGACGTGCGCATGCGCCAGGCATTGGCCCATGCGCTGGACACCAGCACCATCGTCACCGCGCTGACCGAAGGCCGCTCCAAGCCCAACCCTTCGATGGTCGCCTTGGGCAGCCGTTACCACACCGCGGCGCAGGACAAGGGCTGGGGCTACTCGCCCGAAGAAAGCAAACGGCTGCTCAAGGAGGCCGGCTACAAAGGCCAGCCGATCCAGCTGATCACCAACAAGCGCTACCCGAACATGTTCGACATCGCCGTCTATGTGCAGGCCATGGCCAGCCAGGTCGGCCTGAACATCCAGTTGCAGACCATGGAATGGGGCACCCAGCTCGAGCGCTACCAGAGCGGTAATTACCAGGTGATGGTTTCCACCTATTCCGAGCGCCTGGACCCGGCGCTGAACTACGACGCTGCCGCCGGCGACAAGAGCAAGGAGCCGCGCAAGGTCTGGGATGACGCCAAGGCCCGCGAACTGATCGCCGAAGCCCGCCGCGAAGGCGAGCCGGCCAAGCGCCAGGCGCTGTTCGACGAGCTGCACAAGGACATGCTGCGCGACCTGCCGCTGATCCCGCTGTACAACGGCAATGCCATCACCGTGACCCGCGAGTACGTGCAGGGCCAGCGCCCATGGCCGGTGTCCAAGCCGCGCCTGTGGATGATCAGCCTCGATAACCAGGGGAAGAGCTGACATGTTTCGGTACATCCTTCAGCGGCTGGGCATGGCGATCCCGACCCTGCTGCTGATCGCGGTAGCGGTGTTCACCATCATTCGGCTGATTCCGGGCGACCCGGCCCTGCTGATGCTCGGTGACATGGCCGACGAACAGAGCCTGGCGAGCACTCGCCAGGCCCTGGGGCTCGACCAGCCGATGGCGGTGCAATTCGTGATCTGGTTCAAGGCCGTGCTCAGTGGCGACCTGGGTCATTCCATCACCACCCGCGAAGCGGTACTGCCGATGATGCTCGAGCGCTTCGGCGTCAGCTCCAGCATCGTGCTGATCGCCGTGCTGCTCGCCAGCCTGATCGCGGTGCCCGCCGGCATGCTGGCGGCCTGGAAACAGAACGGCTCGCTCGACCTGTCGGTGGTGGCGGTGGCCACCTTGCTGCTGTCGATCCCGTCGTTCTGGCTGGGCCTGCTGCTGCTCTATGGTTTCGGCATCAAGCTGGGCTGGTTGCCGATCGTGGGCTACGTGAGCTTCGACCAGGACGCCTGGCAGTCGATGCGCTACATGATCCTGCCGGTGGCGACCCTGACCCTGGTGGAGATCGGTGCGATCACCCGCATGGCCCGGGCCAATGCCATCGAGGTGCTGCGCCTGGAATACATCACCCATGCCCGGGCCAAGGGCCTGCCGGAAAGCGCTGTGCTGTGGAAGCACGCCCTGCGCAACGCCTTCGCCCCGACCATGACCCTGATCGGGCTGATCCTGGGCAACCTGCTGGGCGGTATCGCGGTGCTGGAAACGGTGTTCACCTTGCCTGGAATCGGGCGCCTGATGGTCGATGCGATCTTCGGTCGCGACTATCCCGTGCTGCAGGGCTGCCTGTTGCTGGTCACCTTCATCTTCGTACTGGTCAACCTGCTGGTGGACCTGCTGTACCCACTGTTCGACCCAAGGGTGAAGCTATGAGCAAGCCTCAGACTCCGACCCTGTCCCCTGCGGACATGTCATCCACGCCGGCCCCGCGCGCTCGTCGCCGTCGGCCGCTGCAACTGAACGCGCTGGTCGGCCTGACCCTGCTGGCGATCCTGACCCTGGTGGCCTTGCTCGGCCTGGTCTGGACGCCCCATGATCCGGTGCGCCTGGACCTGTTGACGCGCCTGCAGCCACCTTCGGCCGCGCACTGGCTGGGCACCGACGAATACGGCCGCGATGTGCTCAGCCGCCTGATGGTCGGCGCACACACCAGCCTGTGGGTGAGCCTGCTGACGGTGATCGTCGCGGTGACCTGCGGCACCATTCTCGGTTTGCTCGCCGGCTACCTGCGCGGCAACGTCGACCGGGTGCTGATGATGATCAACGACACCCTGCTGGCCTTCCCGGGGATTCTCATGGCGCTGGCGCTGATGGCGATCATCGGCCCGAGCCAGTACGGCATCATCCTGGCCCTGAGCATCGCCTACACGCCGTCGGTGGTGCGTGTGGTGCGCAGCAGCGTGCTGTCGTTGCGCGAGCGCGAGTTCGTCGAGGCCTCGCGGGTGATCGGCAACTCCGAGCTGTACACCATGCTGCGCCATGTCGCGCCCAATTGCGTGGCGCCGGTGTGTGTGATCGCCACCAGCATGTTCGGCTGGACCATCCTCGCCGAAAGCTCGCTGAGCTTCCTCGGCCTGGGCGTGCCGCCACCCGCTGCGACCTGGGGCAACATGCTTGCCGCCAGCCGTCCGTTCATTGCCTCCGCGGGCTGGCTGGGGCTGTTCCCCGGCATGTGCATTGCCCTTTCGCTGTTGGCCTTCAACCTTGCCGGCGACGCCCTGCGCGACCGCCTCGATCCGCGCATGAGGACGCTGCAATGAGCCAGACCCAACCCTTGCTGGCCGTCGAGGGCCTGAAGATCCGCGCTGGTGTCGATGGCCCGGTGGTGGTCGATGACCTGGCGTTCGACATCGCCCCGGGCCAGATCGTGGCGCTGGTGGGCGAGTCCGGCAGCGGCAAGACCATGGCCGCGCGTGCCGCCATCGGCCTGTTGCCGCCGCCGATGCGGGTATGCGGTGGCAGCATCCGCTTCCAGGGCCAGGACCTTGGCAGCCTGAGCCCGCAAGCCCTGCGCGAGATTCGCGGGGCGAAGATCGGCATGGTGTTCCAGGAACCCATGGTGTCGCTCAACCCGGCACTGCGCATCGGCGAGCAGATGGCCGAAGGCATGCGCCTGCACACCGAGTTCGACGAGCAGACCATTCGCCAGAAATGCCTGCAGATGCTCGGCGACATCGGCATCCGCGACGCCGAGCGCTGCCTGCAGGCCTACCCGCACGAGTTTTCTGGCGGCATGCGTCAGCGCATCATGCTCGCCTCGGTGATGCTGCTGCGCCCGGCGCTGCTGATTGCCGACGAGCCGACCACCGCGCTCGACTGCCTGGCCCAGCTCGATGTGCTCAAGCTGATGCTCGAGCTGACTGCCAAGCAGGGCACCGCCGTGCTGTTCATCAGCCACGACCTGTCGCTGGTCGCACGCTATGCACACAAGGTGGTGGTGATGCGCAATGGCAAGGAGGTCGAGCAGGGCCCAATCGACCAGGTACTGCTCAACCCCCGTGCCGAGTACACCCGTCAGTTGCTCGAAGCACTGCCCAGCCGTGGAGAGTTGCCGCCACTGCCGCAGGCCAACGCGCCGTTGTTGCAGATCGATGGCGTGCAGATCGCCTATCCCGGCCCGCGCCGGATGTGGCGCAAGAGCGAGGCGCGGCGGGTGGTGCATGGCGCCAACCTGCACATCGCGCCGGGCGAGACGCTGGCGCTGGTGGGCGGCAGTGGTTCGGGCAAGACTACCCTGGGTCGGGCCATCGTCGGGCTGGTCAAGCCCAGCGCTGGCGAGATCCGTTTCCAGGGCCACGACATTGCCCAGGCGGCCAATCGCAGCCATCGCCTGCAATGCCAGATGATCTTCCAGGACCCGTTCTCCTCGCTTAACCCGCGCATGAGCATTGGCCAGATTCTCGCCGAGCCGCTGCGCCATGTGCCGGACATGAGCCCGGCCCAGCGTCGCGCTCGAGTGCTGGCGACGCTGAACGACATCAACCTGCCGGAGCGCCTGATCGACCGCTTGCCGCACGAGCTGTCCGGTGGCCAGCGCCAGCGTGTGGCAATCGGCCGGGCGCTGGTGCGCAGGCCCAGCCTGGTGGTGGCCGACGAGCCGATCTCGGCGTTGGACATGACTGTGCAGAAGCAGATCCTCGAGCTGTTCGAGCGCCTGCAGAAGCAGTACGGATTCGCCTGCCTGTTCATCTCCCACGACCTGGCAGCGGTGGAGCGCATCGCTCACCGGGTCGCGGTGATGTGCCAGGGCGATGTGGTGGAAATCGGGCCGCGCGACGAGATCTTCGATCGCCCTCAGCATGCCTATACCCGGCAATTGCTGGCAGCGTCGTGCCCGTTGGAGAAGCTCGAAGGTGGCGGTTTCAGGCTGCGCCAGACGCCTGCGACGAGCTGATCCACAAACCTTGATTCACCTTCCTCGGATGGCGCCAACCCCCGGTTGAGCGCCCAGGGGGAAGTCATGCCTTCAAAACATCCAACAACGAAAAAAGCAAGAAGGTGGGGAGCACAGACATGAACCGAGATTTCAAGACAATCCTGATGGGCGCGAGCGTCGTCACGGTCCTTCCGGGGGCGGCCATGGCCGACTTCTTCAAGGACTCCAGCGCCAACCTGGATACCAAGAACTACTACTTCAACCGCGACTACCGCGAGGCCTCCAAGCAGTCCAAGCGTGACGAATGGGCGCAGGGTTTCACCTTCAACTTCATCTCCGGCTACACCCCAGGCACCGTCGGCTTCGGCCTGGATGTCACCGGCATGCTGGGCGTGAAGCTGGACTCCAGCCCCGACCGTTCCGGCACCGGCCTGCTGCCCAAGGGCAGTGACGGACGTGCCGCCGACGAGTACTCCAAGCTCGGCGTGGCCGGCAAGGTGCGCATCAGCAAGACCGAGCTGCGTGTCGGCGAGCAGGTGCCCAAGCTGCCGGTGCTGCAACCCAACACCAGCCGCCTGTTCCCGCAGACCTTCCAGGGCGCGACCGTCAGCTCCAAGGACATCTCCGACCTGACCCTGGGCCTGGGCCAGTTCGACCGCATGCGTGACCGCGAGTCGACCGACCGCGAAACCATGAGCATGACCGCCCAGAACGGCGCATACAAAGCCGCCACCAGCAATCAGTTCCGCTACGCGGGCGGTGACTACAACCTGCTGCCGGACCTGCAGCTGAGCTACTACTACGGCGAGCTCGAGCGCCTCTACCAGCAGCACTTCTTCGGCCTCAAGCATGCCTTCAAGTTCGGCCCCGGCACCGTGCGCAGCGAGTTGCGCTACTGGGATGCCGACAAGGACGGCGCAGGCCTGGCCGGCAAGGTCGACAACCGCGCGCTGAGCACCCGCTTCAGCTACGAGTGGGCGGGCCACAACTTCGGCGTGGGCTACCAGAAGCAGTACGGCGACACCCCGTTCCCGTATGTCGATGGCGCCAACACCTACCTGTTCACCGAGTATCAATTGGTCAACTTCTCGCAGACCAACGAGCGTGCCTGGCATGCCCGCTACGAGTACGACTTCGCCGCCCTCGGCGTGCCGGGCCTGACCTTCGGCATGCGTTACGCCCAGGGCTGGGGGATCGAAACCACCAAGCTGGTCGGCGAGCAGGGCCGTGAGTGGGAGCGCGACCTGGATATCGGCTACGTGGTGCAGTCCGGCTTGGTCAAGGGCTTGTCCTTGCGCTGGCGCAATGCCCAGCTCAACTCCAGCTATGCCAACGACATCAACGAGAACCGCTTCATCGTGGGGTACACCTGGGCGCTCTGGTAGCGCCGGGTTTCCTGCGGGAGGTGGCTTGCCTTCTGCTTCATGAACGACGCCGCCCGCGGCCATGGAATTCTGTATGAAACGAATCGCACATCCACTGCTCACTGCCACCCACGGCACCCAACGCGAGATCGTCAGCGAGCACTTTGGGCCGGACGTCTACACCAGGAAGGTGTACATCCAGGCCTGCCTGCACGCCGACGAAACGCCGGCGATGCTGGTCGCCACCGACCTGCGCCAGCGCCTGTTGGCGCTGGAGGCGGCAGGCCGGCTGACGGCACAGATCGTCCTGGTGCCGGTGGCCAACCCGGCAGGGCTCGCCCAGTTCGTCATGGGCGCGCCGAGCGGACGTTTCGAACTGGCCAGCGGGCGCAACTACAACCGTGATTTTCCCTTCCCGCTCGAGGCGATCCTGCAGCGGGTGGAAGGGGAACTCACCGACGATGCCCAGCACAACCTCAAGGCTGTGCGCGCCGCCTGGCAGCAAAGCCTGGAGGCGATCGCCCCGCGCGATGAAATGGCGTCGCTGCAGCGTCGGCTGATGCTGCTGGCACACGATGCCGACCTGGTCCTGGACCTGCACTGCTCGCGTGAGGCGGTGATGCACCTGTACACCTCCGAATGGAGCTGGGAGCAGGTCGAGCCGCTGGCCCGCTACATTGGCGCGAAGGCTTCGCTGCTGTCGGTGGACTCCCAGGCGCTGTCGTTCGACGAGGCGCTGAGCCTGATCTGGTGGCGCCTGCGCGAGCGTCTGCAAGGCGCCTACCCGATCCCGCTGGGCAATGCCTGCGTGACCGTCGAGCACCGTGGCCAGCGCGACGTCGATAGCGCCCTGGCGCAACAGGATGCTGGCGCCATCATCGACTACCTGTGCCATGCCGGCTTCATCAGCGGCGAGCCGGCAGCGCTGCCGGAACTGCTGTGGCCGGGCACCCCGCTGGCTGGCAGCGAGCAGTTCATCGCCCCGGTCGGTGGCGTGCTGGTGCACCGCGTTGCCCTGGGCACCCAGGTACAGCCGGGCGAACCGATGTTCGACCTGATCGACCCGCTCAGCGGCGAGGTGACCACGGTCCGCAGCGCCACCGCTGGCGTGTTGTACATGCGCCGCGACGTGCGCTTCGTGCGCCCTGGCGATCCGCTGGGACGCGTCACCGGCACCACCCCCATTCGCACCGGCAAGCTGCTCAGCGCCTGATCAGGAGTTTTCATGAACATCACCCGTATCATCGACCGTGAACAGCGCTTCGGCGCCAACAATTACTCGCCGCTGCCGGTGGCCATCAGCCGTGCCCAGGGTGTCTGGGTCGAGGACTGCGACGGCAAGCGCTACCTGGACATGATGTCGGCCTACTCGGCGGTCAGCCATGGCCACGCCCACCCGCGCATCGTCGCTGCCGCCATCGCCCAGTTGCAGAAGGTCAGCGTGGTATCGCGAGCCTTCCACTCCGAAACCCTCGGTCACTTCCTCGAAGCCCTGTGCGAGATCGCAGGCTTCGAGGCCGCCTTGCCGATGAACAGCGGTGCCGAGGCGGTGGAGACCGCGATCAAGGCTGCGCGTCGCTGGGGTTATCGGGTCAAGGGCATCGCCCGTGACAAGGCGCGAGTCGTCACCGCCACCGACAACTTCCATGGTCGCACCACTACCATCGTCGGGTTCTCCACCGAGCCGCAGTACAAGGATGGCTTCGGCCCGTTCAGCGACGGTTTCGACACGGCGACCTTCGGCGATATCGATAGCTTCCGTGCAGCCATCGGTCCGGATACCTGCGCCGTGCTGATCGAGCCGATCCAGGGCGAGGCCGGCATTCGCGTGCCGCCACAGGGGTTCCTGCGTCAGTTGCGCGAGCTGTGCGACGCCACCAACACCCTGCTGATTCTTGACGAGATCCAGTCCGGCCTTGGGCGTACCGGCAAGACCTTCGCCTTCGAGCACGAGGGCATTCGCCCGGATGGCCTGATCGTCGGCAAGGCGCTGGGCGGCGGGATCCTGCCGGTCTCGGCGTTCATCGCCGACCATGCGCTGATGGACCTGTTCGATGCTGGCAGCCATGGTTCGACCTTCGGCGGCAATCCGCTGGCGGCAGCGGTAGGCCTGGAGGCGCTGCGCGTGCTGGAAGACGAGCAACTGGCGCACAACAGTGCCGAGCTTGGCGCCTACCTGCAACAGCGCTTGCGTGAGATGGCCGTCCCGTTCGTGCGTGATATCCGTGGCCGTGGGCTGTGGGTCGGGATCGAGCTGGATCGCCCTGCGCGGCCATACTGCGAGGCACTGATGGCGCTGGGCGTGCTGGCCAAGGAAACCCACGAGACCGTGCTGCGCATCGCGCCGCCGCTGTGCATCAGCCGCGACGAGTTGGACTGGGGGCTGGAGCGCATCCAGCAGGTCCTGCTGGGCTGAGGTATCGACCCTGTCGCGGGGGCCTCCGTCCTTTGTGGGTGCGACGGTTCGGCGCCCCGACTTGTCCGCAAAGAGGCCCGCTCAGGCAAGCACATTGTCCAGGGTGCTGCCATCGCGGCTCAGCGCCGCCAGCACCACCGCGGTGGCAGCGGTACGGGTTTCCACCCCCAGCTTGATGTACACATGCTCCAGGTGCTTGTTCACGGTGCGTGGGCTCAGGTCGAGGATGGTACCGATGTCGCGGTTGGTCTTGCCGCAGGCCACCCAGCGCAGCACCTCGACTTCGCGTCCGGTCAACTGGAAACGCGCCGACAGCAACCGGCTGGCCGGCGCATCGTCCAGGCTCAGGGTCGCAGGCTGCGAGGCTGCGCGTGCCGACAGCAACGAGCGAGAGGTGCGCAGATGGGCGGCAACACGGGCCAATACTTCGTCGATGCGGATCGGCTTGGTCACGTAGTCGCTGCCACCGACTTCGAAGCCTTGCACCACATGTGCGCTTTCGGTGAGGGCGGTCATGAACAGCACCGGGATGTCGCTGCTGGCGGGCTGCGCCTTGATGCGCCGGCAGGTCTCGAAACCGTCCAGGCCCGGCATCATCGCATCGAGCAGGATCAGGTCAGGGCGTCGGCGTTCGATGCGGTTCAGTGCGCTCAGGCCATCGAGGGCGACCAGCACCATGTGTCCGGCGTCGTTGAGGGCGTCGGACAACAGCGCGAGGTTGTCCGGGGTGTCGTCTACGATCAGCACGACGCCAGGTTCAGGGGCGGTGGTCAGCGCATTCATCTTCGGCCTCCTTGAGGGTGCGGGTGAGTTCGTCCAGGCGAAATTGCCGCAGCAGCGGGCGTAGCGTGTCGAGGAAGGCTGCCGTCTCGGGCGCCTCGGCCTGGATTGCATCGAGCCGGGCCTTGATGCCATGCACATGGCCGATGGCGCTGAGCTCGCCCAGGGCCACCAGCTCGGCGTAGGCCGGCAGCACGCGTTGCGTGCAGGCGCCTGTGGCCTGGCGGCGGCGCCACTGCAGGCCGAGCTGGCGCTGGATGCGCTCGAGCAGGTCGGGGGTGCGCACGGGCTTTGCCAGGTAGTCGTTGCAGGTGCTGGCCAGGGCGCGCTCGTCGTTGAGGGCATTGGCCGAGATGACGATGATCGGAGCCTTGGACAAGGCGTTGCGACGGATCAGCCGACTGGTGTCCCAGCCATCCATGCCGGGCATCGACAGGTCCATGAGGATCAGGTCCGGGCCGAGCAGGGCAACCTGGCGGATCGCTTCATGGCCATTACTGGCCTGCACCACCTCGAACCCCAGCGGCGTGAGCATGCCGCTGAGCACCTTGCGGTGGTCGACGTGGTCGTCCACTACCAGCACGCGCTGCGGGGGGCCGTCGTAGCCGATGATGTCGTGGGCCACGTGCACCACCGCCTGCGGTGCGCGCACCTGGGGCAGATACAGGCGCACCTGGAAGCAGGTGCCTTTGTCCCGCTCGCTGCGCACCTGCAGTTCGCCGCCCATCAGCGAGGTGAGCATGCGGGTGATGGTCAGGCCCAGGCCAACCCCCTTGTCCTGGCGCATCAGGTCGCCGCGCTCGAATGGCTGGAAGAGTCGCTCGAGCTGGCCAGGGTCGATGCCGATGCCGGTGTCGATGATTTCGAAGGTCGCAGTTTCGCGCAGGTAGCCCACACGCAGACGCACTTCACCGCTGTCGGTGAAGTTGACCGCATTGCCGAGCAGGTTGATGAGGATTTGCCGCACTCGTTTCTCGTCGCCGCGTACCACCGCCGGTAGCGCACCGAGCGGCTCCAGGTGAAAGCGCAGGCCTTTGTCGCGTGCTTGCGGGGTGAACATCAGCTCCAGGTCGTGGAGCAGTTCGGGGAAGGGGATCTCGGTCTGCTCCAGGCGCAGCTTGCCGGCCTCGATCTTGGCCACGTCGAGCAGGCCGTCGATCAGCGACAACAGGTGCGAGCCGCTGCGCAGGATGGTCGCCAGGGCATCCTGGTGCTGGGCCGGCATGGCCGCGTCACGCTGCAGGACCTGGGTGAAACCGAGGATGCTATTGAGCGGCGTGCGCAGCTCGTGGGACAACCCGGTGATGTAGCGGCTCTTGGCCGCGTTGGCGGCCTCGGAGGCTTCCTTGGCGTCCTGCAGGGCCTGGTCGGTGACCCGGTGCGCGGCGATCTCCTGCATCAGCAATTGGGTCTGGCGGTTCGACTCTTCCTGGGCCACGTGGCGGCTCTCGCGGGTCAGCACGGTCCACCAGGCGAGGATCGCCGCCAGCACCGACAGCACCAGAAAGGCCTTGAAGAACGCTTGTTGCAGGGTGGCCTGGGCCGAGACGGGCAGGGCCTGCGAGGCCTGGCCGTAGATCAGTGCCAGGGCGCCGCTGAGCAGCAGGATCAACACCAGCAGCAGGCCGAGATAGTGCATCAGGCGCGTGTGCAGGCGCGGCAGTTCGGTGTTGGGCAGCAGCCAGCGCAGCAGGCTCTCGAACTGTGCCGACAGCCGTGCCTGTGGAGGTTTGCAGCGGTCGCCACAACGGGCGTCCAGCGAACAGCACAGCGAGCAGATCGGCGTGGCGTAGGCTGGGCAGAACGCCAGGTCGGCGCTTTCGAACGGGTTGCTGCACAGGCCGCAGGTGACCTGGGCGAGCGGTGTCAGGGGCTGCAACTGCAGCGGGTCGCTGCTGCGGGCGATGTAGTAGCGGCTGCGCGTGAGCACCGCGAGCACGGGGGTCGCCAGCAGCGCCGTGGCCAGGGCGATGAGCGGCGGTGCGGCCTGGGCCAGGGCGCCGAACAGGCCGACGTGGGCGAGCATGGACAGCAGTGAGGCAATCAGCATCGAACCGACGCCCACCGGGTTGATGTCGTACAGGTGCGCGCGTTTGAACTCGATGTGTTTCGGTGACAGCCCCAGGGGTTTGTTGATCACCAGGTCGGCGACCACCGAGCCGATCCAGGCCGTGGCGATGTTGGCGTAGAGCCCGAGTACCTGCTCGATGGCATCGAACACGCCCAGCTCCATCAGCATCAGGGCGATCGCCACGTTGAACACCAGCCATACCACGCGCCCAGGGTGGCTGTGGGTGACCCGGGCGAAGAAGTTCGACCAGGCCAGGGAGCCGGCGTAGGCGTTGGTCAGGTTGATCTTCATCTGCGAGACGAACACGAACAGCACCATCGCCCCCAGTGCCCACTCCGGTGAGGCGAACACGTAATGAAAGGCCACCAGGTACATCTGCGTGGGTTCGGCGGCGTGCTCGATGGGGATCTCGTGCTGCAGGGCAAGAAACGCCAGGAAGGCGCCGCCGGCCATCTTCAGGGCGCCGGGGACGATCCAGCCGGGGCCGGCACACAGCAGTGCGGCCCACCAGCGCTTGCGGTTGGCCGCGGTCTTTTCGGGGAGAAAGCGCAGGTAGTCGACCTGCTCGCCGATCTGCGTCACCAGCGACAGCGCCACGGTACAGGCGGCGCAGAACGCCAGCAGATTGAAATCGCCGCCGCTGGCGCTACGGCCCTGGAAGCTGGTCCAGTCGCTGAAGGCCTGGGGGTTTTTCAGCAGCACGAACAGGTAGGGCAGCACCAGCAGCACCAGCCACAGGGGCTGGGTCCACAGTTGCAGGCGGCTGATCAGGGTCACGCCATAGGCGACCAGCGGAATCACCAGCAGTGAGCAGATGACATAGGCGAAGGCTAGCGGGATGTGGAAGTACATCTCCAGGGCCAGGGCCATGATCGCCGCTTCCAGGGCGAAGAACAGGAAGGTGAAGCTGGCATAGATCAGCGAGGTGATGGTCGAGCCGATGTAACCGAAGCCGGCGCCCCGGGTCAGAAGGTCCATGTCCACACCGTAGCGGGCGGCGTAGTAGCTGATGGGCAGGCCGGTGAAGAAGATCACCAGGCTCGCCGCCAGGATCGCCCAGAAGGTGTTGGTGAAGCCATAGCTCAGCGCCAGTACCCCGCCGATCGCTTCCAGGGCCAGGAACGACACCGCGCCCAGGGCGGTGTTGGCGATGCGGGTTTCCGACCATTTGCGAAACGACTTGGGGGTGTAGCGCAGGGCGTAGTCCTCCATGGTCTCGTCGGCGACCCAGCGGTTGTAGTCGCGGCGGATCTTGGCGATGCGCTGGGTACCGGGGGCTGGCACGGTGAGGTGGCTCCTGCGGTGGTGGCGGTCCGTGCCTGGCGGGTGTGGTTGGGAATCGAGCAAGTTTCATGCCCTGGGATTGTCGGGGCCGCTACCACAGGTACCCCGCAGGCTCCGAAATCAGCGGGGTACCTGTGGGAGCGGGTTTACCCGCGAAGAGGCCGCCACTGACTCACAAAGACAGTCGCCCCGGCATCCTGCCCTATGCTGGTGCAATTCACCCTACGTCAAATGACGTACGCCGCTACGTCAGGCTGCGTATACCTGTCGCTGTCGTGCAGCTCCATGCTGGTGCCACCACCGCATAGGAGTAGCAGCATGGAACCACGATTGATCCGCACCAAAGGTCTGTTGCCGCGCCGCCTGGCGCTGGGCGCCGCCGCGCTGTCGCTGCTGGCGGCGAGCGTGCTCAGCCAGGGCGCACTGGCCGACGAGGCCAATAGCACCGGCCTGGCCGTCACTGCCACCGAAGTCACGGTCGGTCAGTTGCATTCGGCCACCGGCACCATGGCGATTTCCGAAACCGGTTCGATCCAGGCCGAGCGCCTGGCCATCGAGCAGATCAACGCCGCAGGCGGCGTGCTGGGTCGGCAGATCAAGGTGGTCCAGGAAGATGGCGCTTCCGATTGGCCGACCTTCGCCGAAAAAGCCAAGAAGCTGCTGGTCAACGACAAGGTCGCCACGGTGTTCGGCTGCTGGACCTCGGCCTCGCGCAAGGCCGTGCTGCCGATCTTCGAGAAAGAGAACGGCCTGCTGTACTACCCGACCTTCTACGAAGGTCTGGAACAGTCCAAGAACGTCATCTACACCGGCCAGGAGGCGACCCAGCAGATCCTCGCCAGCCTCGACTGGATCGCCAAGACCAAGGGCGCCAAGACCTTCTACCTGGTCGGTTCGGACTACATCTGGCCACGCACCTCGATGAAGATCGCGCGCAAGCACATCGAGAACGTGCTGCACGGCACGGTGGTCGGCGAGGACTACTACCCGCTGGGCAACACCCAGTTCGGCTCGTTGATCAACAAGGTCAAGCTGAAGAAGCCCGACGTGGTGTTCGCCGCCGTGGTCGGTGGCTCCAACGTGGCCTTCTACAAGCAACTCAACGCCGCCGGCGTGAACGCGGCCAAGCAGACCCTGCTGACCCTGTCGGTGACCGAGGACGAACTGCTGGGGATCGGCGGCGAGAACATGGCCGGTTTCTACGCCTCGATGAAGTACTTCCAGAGCCTCGACAACCCCAACAACAAAGCCTTCGTCGAGGCCTTCAAGGCCAAGTACGGCAAGGACGCGGTGATCGGCGACGTGACCCAGGCCGCCTACCTCGGCCCATGGCTGTGGAAGGCCGCGGTGGAGAAGGCCGGCAGCTTCGACGTCGACAAGGTGGTCGCCGCCTCGCCAGGCATCGAGCTCACCACAGCACCGGAAGGCTACGTGAAGGTGCACGAGAACCATCACCTGTGGAGCAAGACGCGCATCGGCGAAGTGCAGCCCAACGGCCAGTTCAAGGTGGTCTACGAGTCCGACCTGATCGAGCCGAACCCCTTCCCCAAGGGCTACCAGTAATCCCTCGGCCCTCGCCCTGGCATGCCGGGGCGCGGCGCTCCCATCCCACAGCAGGAGACCATCATCATGGAATGGCTATCGGAATTTGGTGCCATCGCGGCGATGCAGGGGTTCAACGGCCTGTCCGTGTTCTGCGTGCTGCTGTTGATGGCACTGGGGCTGGCGATCATCTTTGGCCAGATGGGGGTCATCAACATGGCCCACGGCGAGTTCCTGACCATCGGCGCCTACACCACCTACGTCTGCTCCAGCCTGACCAGCCACTTCGCCCCGGGCTTCCAGCCGTACTACTTTTTCTTCGCCATCGCCCTGTCGTTCCTGGTCGCCGGTGCCATCGGCTGGCTGGTGGAGTGGGCGATGATCAGCCGCTTGTACAAGCGCCCGCTCGATACGCTGCTGGCGACCTGGGGCCTGTCGCTGGTCATGCAGCAGACCTTCCGTTCGGTGTTCGGCGCCCGTGAGGTCAGTGCGACGCCGCCGGATTGGCTGATGGGCTCGTTCAACCTCACCGACGCCATCGAGATCCCGCGCAACGGCCTGTTCATGATCGCCCTGACCGTGTTGCTGACGGCGGCCATCTTCGTGCTGCTGTATCGCTCACGCTGGGGCCTGCATGTGCGCGCCACGGTGCAGAACCGCCTGATGAGCCGGGCGGTGGGCATCAACACGCGCAAGGTCGACCGCATGACGTTCGCCCTGGGTTGCGGGGTGGCCGGGGTGGCCGGCGCGGCCTTCACCACCATCGGCTCCACTGGCCCCACCTCGGGCGCGCAGTACATCGTCGACACCTTCCTGGTGGTGGTCTTCGGCGGCGCGCAGAGCCTGTTCGGGACCATGGCCTCGGCCTTCGTCATCGCCCAGACCCAATCGATCTCGGAGTTCTTCCTCAGCGGCTCGATGGCCAAGGTGCTGACCCTCTCCGGGGTGATCCTGATCCTGATGCTGCGCCCGCAAGGATTGTTCTCCATCAAAGTGCGCAAGTAGAGGCGAGCCGATGAACGTTCTGGACAAGATGCTGGCAGGCAAGCCCAACCTGCTGGGCGTGGCGCTGCTGGCGCTGCTGATTTTCGTGGTGTTCCCGCTGACCCTGGACGCCTTCCGCCTGAACATGGTGGGCAAGTACCTGACCTATGCCTTCGTTGCCGTGGGCCTGGTGTTGTGCTGGGGCTACGGCGGCATCCTCAGCCTGGGGCAGGGGGTGTTCTTCGGCGTGGGCGGGTACTGCATGGCGATGTTTCTCAAGCTTGAAGCCTCCGACCCGGTCAGCACCAAGATCCAGACCACGCCGGGCATCCCCGACTTCATGGACTGGAACCAGCTCACCGAGCTGCCGCTGTTCTGGGTGCCGTTCAACAGCTTCGGTTTCACCCTGCTGGCGGTGATCCTGGTGCCGGTGCTGCTGGCCTTCGTGATTGGCATGGCGCTGTTCAAGCGGCGGGTGGGCGACGTGTACTTCTCCATCGTCACCCAGGCCATCGCGCTGATCCTCACCGTGCTGATCATCGGCCAGCAGGGCCTGACCGGTGGCGTCAACGGCATCACCGACCTCAAGACCCTGATGGGCTGGGACCTGCGCACCGACAGCGCCAAGCTGATCCTGTACTTCATCAACGCCGCGCTGCTGTTCGGCTGCATCTTCATTGGCCGCTTCGTGCTGAAGTCCAAGCTGGGCCGGCTGTTGATGGCGATGCGCGACAAGGAGGAGCGGGTCCGGTTCTCCGGTTATGACGTGGCCACCTTCAAGATCTTCGTGTTCTGCATCGCTGCGGCGTTCTCGGCCATTGGCGGGGCGATGTTCGCCCTGCAGGTCGGCTTCATGTCGCCCTCGTTCGTCGGCATCGTGCCCTCTATCGAGATGGTCATCTTCACCGCTGTCGGCGGGCGCATGTCACTGCTGGGCGCGGTGTATGGCGCGCTGCTGGTGAACTACGGCAAGACCTACTTTTCCGAGTCGCTCCCCGAGCTGTGGTTGTACCTGATGGGCGGGCTGTTCATCGCCGTGGTCATGTACTTCCCCAACGGCCTGGCCGGGCTGTGGGACAGCCACGGGCGCCAGGCCCTGGCACGTTGGCTGCGACGTACACCACGACCGGCACCTGTACCCGAGGCCGTGGCGCCGGCGAGCCGTCCTGGCACACCGAGCGTTGCACCTGAACCTGCTTCCCTGGAGACCCAGCCATGAGCCCCATCGGTTTCGAGATGAAGAAGCCGGTCCTGGCCATCGAGGGCCTGACCGTATCCTTCGACGGCTTCAAGGCCGTGGACAACCTCAACCTGTACATCGACCGCAACGAGGTGCGCGTGGTGATCGGCCCCAACGGAGCCGGCAAGACCACGGTCCTCGACCTGATCTGCGGCAAGACCCGCGCCACCAGCGGCAGCATCCTGTTCGACGGCAAGGAGCTGACCCGCATGCGCGAGTTCAACATCGTGCGCGCCGGGGTCGGGCGCAAGTTCCAGAACCCGTCGATCTACGAAAACCTCACGGTGTTCGAGAACCTCGAGATGTCGTATCCGGCCGGGCGCAAGGTGTTCGGCGCGCTGTTCTTCAAGCGCGGTGCGGCGGTCGTGGCGCGGGTCGAGGAGGTGGCGCGGGAGATCTTTCTCGGTGACCTGCTCGAGCAGCAGGCCGACCTGCTGTCCCACGGCCAGAAGCAATGGCTGGAGATCGGCATGCTGCTGATGCAGGACCCGGACCTGCTGATGCTCGACGAGCCGGTCGCCGGCATGAGCGTAGGCGAGCGGGTACAGACCGCCGAGCTGCTCAAGCGCATCAGCCAGGGCCGGTCGGTGCTGGTCATCGAGCACGACATGGAGTTCGTCAAGAGCATCGCGCACAAGGTCACCGTGCTGCACCAGGGCAAGGTCCTGGCCGAAGGCAGCATGGAGGCGGTGCAGAACAACCCGAAGGTCGTCGAAGTCTATCTGGGCCACTGAGGAAGCCGGCATGTTCAACGTCAAGCAACTGTCCTGTGGCTACGGCCAGAGCCAGATCCTCCACGACCTCGACCTGGCGGTGGCCAGGCGCGAAATCGTCGCCGTGATGGGGCGTAACGGCATGGGCAAGACTACGCTGTTCAAGAGCCTGATGGGGCTGCTGCCACAGTGGCGCGGCCAGGTCAGCGTCGATGGCCGGGAAGTCTCCGGCCTGGACACCCATGAACGGGTCGAGCACGGCATTGCCTACGTGCCCCAGGGACGGATGATCTTCCCCAGCATGACCGTGCTGGAAAACATCCAGACCGGTCTGCCTGCCTCGGCCAAGGGCCAGGTGCCCGAGGACCTCTATGCACTGTTCCCGGTGCTTCATGACATGCGCGCACGCAAGGGCGGCAACCTCTCCGGCGGACAACAGCAGCAGTTGGCGATTGCCCGTGCCCTGGCGACCAACCCTAAGGTGCTGCTGCTCGATGAACCGACCGAGGGCATCCAGCCGTCGATCATCAAGGACATCGCCCGCGCCCTGAAAGAGATCCGCGACCTGCGCGACCTGACCATCGTGGTCTCCGAACAGGTGCTGTCGTTCACCCTCGAGATTGCCGACCGCTTTTTGGTGATCGAGAAGGGCCGCTTCGTGATCGAGGAGACCCGCGCCAACGTCGACGAAGCCACCATCAGCCGTTACCTCTCGGTGTAGCGGGCCTGCTACGTCATCCGACGTATTGGCCGATCCGCACCTGCGTTCAAGACTGTCAGCAATGCACTAAACCTTACTGTCCAGGAGCTTTGCCATGACCGATACCCTGATCAAAGTCGACCTCAACCAGCCCGCCACCGAAAACGAGCAGATCCACAACCGCTGGCACCCGGACATCCCCATGGCCTGCTGGGTCAAGCCGGGCGATGACTTCATCCTCGAGACCTACGACTGGACCGCCGGGGCGATCAAGAACAATGACGATGCCTCGGATGTGCGCGATGTCGACCTGTCGACCGTGCACTACCTGTCCGGCCCGGTGGGCGTGCAGGGCGCCGAGCCGGGTGACCTGCTGGTCGTCGACCTGCTCGACATCGGCGCCAAGGCCGACTCGATGTGGGGCTTCAATGGCTTCTTCTCGCGGCAGAACGGCGGCGGTTTCCTCACCGATCACTTCCCCAGCGCACAAAAGGCGATCTGGGATTTCAAGGGGATGTTCACCAGCTCCCGGCACATCCCTGGGGTGAATTTCGCCGGCCTGATCCACCCCGGGCTGATCGGTTGCCTGCCAGACCCGGTGATGCTCGCCGCCTGGAACCGCCGCGAGCAGGAACTGATCGACACCAACCCCACCCGCGTACCGCCGCTGGCCAACCCGCCGCTGGCCGCCACCGCGCACATGGGCAAGCTCAAGGGCCAGGCCCGTGACGATGCCGCCGCCACCGGCGCGCGCACCGTGCCGCCGCGCGAGCATGGCGGCAACTGCGATATCAAGGACCTGTCGCGGGGCTCGAAGATTTTCTTCCCGGTGTACGTCAAGGGTGCCGGGCTGTCGGTGGGCGACCTGCATTTCAGCCAGGGCGATGGCGAGATTACCTTCTGCGGCGCCATCGAGATGGCCGGCTGGGTGCACATGAAAGTCGAGCTGATCAAGGGCGGCATGGCCAAGTACGGCATCAGGAACCCGGTATTCAAGCCCAGCCCGATTACCCCGAACTACAAGAACTACCTGATCTTCGAAGGCATCTCGGTGGATGAAAGCGGCCAGCAGCACTACCTGGACGTCAACGTCGCCTATCGCCAGGCTTGCCTGAACGCCATCAATTACCTGACCAAGTTCGGCTATTCCCCGGCCCAGGGCTACGCCTTGCTGGGCTCGGCGCCGGTGCAGGGGCACATCAGCGGCGTGGTGGACATCCCCAACGCCTGCGCCACCCTGTGGCTGCCGACCGAGATCTTCGATTTCGACATCAATCCCAGCGCCAGCGGCCCGACCAGGCACCTGGACGGCAGCGTCGATCTGCCGATCGCCCCGGACCTGTAAGGAGGCGCCGCCATGCCGACCTACGAATATGCCTGCCCCGAGTGCGGCACCTTCAGCATGCTGCGACCGATCGCCCAGCGCCACGAGCCGTGCCAGTGCCCGTATTGCGGCACGGCCGCCGGCGGATTGCAGGTATCGGCGCCGGCACTGGCCACCCTGTCCGCCAGCCAGCGCCAGGCCATCGCCACCAACGAACGCAGCGCCCATGCGCCGCAGACCGTCGCCGAGTACCAGCAGCGGCGCCATCCGGCCGGCTGTGGTTGTTGTTCGCCAAGCAAGGCGGTGGAGCCGACCAAGGCCAACCCACTCGGCCTCAAGCGCAAGACCGGGCCGCGGCCCTGGATGATCAGCCACTGAACGAGGTTCGTTTTCATGCGCCACGGCGATATTTCCAGCAGCCCCGACACCGTCGGCGTTGCTGTCGTGAACTACAAGATGCCGCGCCTGCACAGCAAGGCCGAAGTCATCGATAACGCCCGCAAGATCGGCGAAATGATCAAGGGCATGAAGCAGGGGTTGCCTGGCATGGACCTGGTGGTCTTCCCCGAGTACAGCACCATGGGCATCCTCTATGACCACGACGAGATGATGGCCACTGCCGCGAGCATACCGGGCGAGGAAACTGCGATCTTCTCGGCGGCCTGCCGCGAGGCCAACACCTGGGGGGTGTTTTCCCTGACCGGCGAGCGTCACGAGGAACACCCGCACAAGGCGCCGTACAACACCCTGGTGCTGATCGACAACCAGGGGCAGATCGTCCAGCGCTATCGCAAGTGCATCCCCTGGTGCCCCATCGAGGGCTGGTACCCGGGCGATCGCACCTACGTCTGCGACGGCCCCAAGGGCATGAAGATCAGCCTGATCATCTGCGACGACGGCAACTACCCGGAGATCTGGCGCGATTGCGCGATGAAGGGCGCCGAACTGATCGTGCGCTGCCAGGGCTACATGTACCCGGCCAAGGAACAGCAGGTGCAGATGTCCAAGAGCATGGCCTGGGCCAACAACTGCTACGTCGCGGTGGCCAACGCCGCGGGGTTCGATGGCGTGTACTCGTACTTTGGCCATTCGGCGATCATCGGCTTCGATGGCCGTACCCTGGGGGAGTGTGGTGAGGAGGAGATGGGTATCCAGTACGCCCAGTTGTCGATCTCGCAGATCCGCGATGCGCGTGCCAACGACCAGTCGCAGAACCACCTGTTCAAGTTGCTGCACCGCGGCTACACCGGGGTGTTCGACTCTGGCGACGGCGACAAGGGCGTGGCCGACTGCCCCTTCGAGTTCTACCGCACCTGGGTACTGGATGCGCAGAAAGCCCAGGAGAATGTCGAGCGCATCACCCGGCGTACGGTCGGCGTAGCCGATTGCCCGGTGGGGCAGTTGCCCCACGAAGGCCAAGAACGCAGCGTGGGTTGAGGCATGTCGTCTCTGCAGGCGTGTGCGCCGGTCTCGCGTTTCGTGTTCGAGCCGCAGCAGGTGATGAGCCTGCTGCGCCAGCGCATCGTCGGGCAGGACGTGGCGCTGGCGGCCGTGGAGGCGCAGCTCAAGGTGCTCAAGGCCGACATCAGCGACCCTGGGCGCCCGCTCGGCGTGAACCTGTTCATGGGCCCGACCGGGGTCGGCAAGACCGAGATCGTGCGTCTGCTCGCCCAGGCCATCCATGGCCGCCCCGACGCGTTGTGTCGCATCGACATGCAGACCCTGGCCCAGGAGCATTACGCCGCGTCGTTGACCGGGGCGCCGCCGGGCTACGTGGGCAGCAAGGAAGGCATCAGCCTGTTCGACGAGACACTGATTGCCGGCAGCTACAGCCGCCCTGGCATCGTGTTGTTCGATGAATTGGAAAAAGCCAGCGACCAGGTGCTGCGCAGCCTGCTGGGCATCCTCGAAAGCGGCCGCCTGACCCTGGCGGGCGGCACCCGCACCCTGGACTTTCGCAACAGCCTGATTTTCATGACCAGCAACGTGGGGGCGCGTGAGGCCGGGCGGCGGATGCGTCGGGGATGGCGGCGATGGCTGGCGCTGTTCGGCGAGTCCGAGGTGCAGGTGCTCGAGCGCGCGCTGCACCAGCGATTCGAACCGGAGTTTCTCAATCGCATCGACCGCATCCTCATGTTCGAGCGCATCGAAGAGCGCTGGCTGGAAGCGTTGCTGGATATCGAGTTGGCCAGGCTGGCGCAGCGCCTGGGGCCTCAGCGCCGCGTGCAGTTGGACGAGTCGGCGCGGGCCTGGCTGATCGCTGGGCACGACGTACGTTTCGGGGCCAGGGCCCTTGGGCGACGCGTGCGGGTGGTGCTGGAGCCGGCGATTGCCGACTGTCTGCTGGACGCTGACGGGAAAGGGGATATGAAGGTGACACTGCGCGGCGAACGGCTACTGGTCACGCGCTGCGCCTGAGCAGGGGCAGGGCCGTGGTAGCGAGTCTACCCGCGTAGCAGACAACGCGAAGGGCAAGGATTGCGCGCTGGATTTCGGGCAGTAAAAAGCCGGCTTGTGGCCGGCTCTCGGGGACGGGCTTGGCTAATTTTTGGTAAGCCGCAACCGCCTTAACAGGTTGGCCATCGAGGCCTGAAAAAGATGACAAACGGCCGTGTGGGGCGTCGTCAGGTACTCTGGGATGCGGCTTGTGCCGACCCTCGGCTAAATGTGCCGCGTAGCATACTAGGGCTCGCCAGGGATGCCCAGCGAAAATTGGCACCGGGTGTTTCATACGGGCCGCTGACGGCTGAACCACGACCACCAGAATACCCACCCCAGTACCTGCATGCCCTGGGCGTGGCGTTGGGCCGGGGTATAGCGCTCGACGGCGTAGTTGCGTCGGTCGTGGCTGTGCAGGCACAGCGTGCCGTTATGGTTCAGGCTGAGGCTGTGCACCCGCAACCGGCCCTCGTGCATCAGCGCGTAGGTCTGCCCGTCGACCACGCGGGTCAGGCTGCGGTCGATGGCCAGGGCGGCGCCAATGGGGATCAGCGGTGCCATGTTGGCGTCTGGCATGTCCAGGCAAATGGCGTTTTCCGGGAGGATGCCGAGCGTCTCCAATGCCTGCGCCGACACCAGCAGGTGGCGCTCCGGATCCGATATGAGCTGGCCGTCGAGCAGGCGGTGGAAATCGACGCATATCTGCCTGCCGCCATGGCCGGGGGGCGCGGTTTCGGGCTGTGGCAGGCCGGGGCGCAGGATCGGACTCGGGTGCTTGGGGCCTTCGCCGCTGCGCAGCCAGTGGCGATAGACGCAGAACAGGTCGGCGATTTCGTCCAGGCGCGCCAGGGGAATACCCCGTTTGAACCAGTTGTTCACGTGCTGGGGTGTGACATTGCGCTGGGCGGCGAAGTCGGAAGGGGTCAGGCCACATTCCTGCAGGAGGGTCTTGAGACGGTCACCGGAATTGTTCATGGCGGCGAGTCTAGATTGTGGCGCGAGGGGAGGAAATAAACAGGGTGTTTATGCTAAGGGTGGGAATCTGGAGATTTTGTCGGCTGCTTTTGCAGGCTGATGTGGGATTTCTCTTTTATTTTTGGATGAGACATTTGACGACCCCGCAAGAAAACGGGGTCTGTATCCGACAGGCATGAAAAAGCCCGGCACGATGGCCGGGCTTTTCATGGCAAGGCGGTCATCAGCCCTTGTAGGCTGCAACCGACTTGGTGATCGCGGCGCGGGCGGCGTCAGCGCCTTCCCAGCCTTCGATCTTGACCCACTTGCCCTTCTCCAGATCCTTGTAGTTGGCGAAGAAGTGCTCGATCTGCTGGATCAGCAGTGCCGGCAGGTCGGTGTACTCTTTCACGTCGACGTACAGCTGCGACAGCTTGTCGTGCGGTACGGCGATGACCTTGGCGTCGCCGCCGCCGTCATCGGTCATGTTCAGTACGCCGACCGGACGGGCGCGGATCACCGAGCCTGGGGCGACCGGGTACGGGGTGACGACCAGCACGTCCAGCGGATCACCGTCGTCGGCCAGGGTGTTGGGGATGAAGCCGTAGTTGGCTGGGTAGAACATCGGGGTCGCCATGAAACGGTCGACGAACAGGGTATCGCTGTCCTTGTCGATCTCGTATTTGATCGGCGCGTGGTTGGCAGGGATCTCGATGGCGACGTAGATGTCGTTCGGCAGGTCCTTGCCCGCAGGAATCTTGCTGTAGCTCATTGGGCTTTGCCCCCGTGATTGACCAAAAAAGTGGCGGCGATTATAGGCACATTCCGCCAGCGCATGCCACGGTCGGCCTGATGTGCGGGCGTATCAGGAGGGGGCGTCGCGGTACTGCGGGTGTTCGGCCTGCAGGCGTGTCAGGCGGGCCAGCGGGTCCTGGCGATAGAACAGCGACAATTGCCGGTACACCTGTGGATAACTCTCGTGCAGCAGGTCTGGAGCACTGAAGAAGTATTCACTGGTCACGGCGAAGAATTCGGCCGGATTTTCCGCAGCGTAGGGATCGATGGCCGTTTCCAGGTCAGGGTTGGCGTCGAGCTGGCGGTTGAGGTCGTCGTAGGCCTGCTGCATGGCGTGGGCCCAGGCATTGACGTCCATGCCCGGGTGCAGGGGCGGCAGGCCGTTGGCGTCGCCGTTGAGCATGTCGAGCTTGTGCGCCAGCTCGTGGATCACCAGGTTGTAGGCTTCCCAACCGCCGCTGGCCTCGACGCCGGCCCAGGCCATGATCACCGGGCCCTGCTGCCAGGCCTCGCCGCTGTGTTCGCCGTCCCACACATGCTCGACACCACTGGCATCGCGGTGGCGCTGGGGGCTCTTGAAGTCGTCGGGGTAGAGGATGATCTCGTGAAAGCCCTGGTACCAGTTCAGCTCGCCCAGGTGCAGCAGTGGAAGCTGGGCCTGGGCCGCGAGGAACAGGCGCTGCTCGTCGTCCAGCTCGACGCCGGGCAGGGTAGTGAGGTGCTTGTCGTAGAGAAACAGCACGCTGGCCTCGCGCAGCCAGCGGTCTTCCTCGTCGCTGATGCCGTCGAGCAGGGGCAGGCGGTCACGGATCGCCTGCCACAGCGCTTGATCGACCTGGTAGCGCGCCAGGGTGCGCTTGCGCCGCCAGGCGCTGAACGACCACATGGACGGTCAGTGGGCCTTGGCGGTACGGCCCAGTCGGCCACGCAGCAGGCCCAGGATCATCGGCACCAGCGACAGGACGATGATGGCCACGACCATCAGCGACAGGTGCTGCTTGATGAATGGCACGTTACCGAAGAAATAGCCCAGGGTGACCAGGCCGCCAACCCACAGCAGGGTGCCGGCGACGCTGAAACCGAGGAAACGCGGGTAGTGCATGTGGGCAATGCCGGCGACGAACGGGGCGAAGGTGCGCAGGATGGGCAGGAAGCGGGCAAGGGTGACGGTCTTGCCGCCGTGGCGTTCGTAGAATTCGTGGGTGCGCTGCAGGTAGTCGCGGCGGAAGATCTTCGAGTTCGGGTTGCGGAACAGGCGTTCCCCGGCCGTTCGTCCGATCACGTAGTTGGTGCTGTCGCCGAGGATCGCGGCGACCATCAGCAGGCCGGCGAGCAGTACCGGATCCATGCCACCGCCCGCGGCCACGGCGCCGGCGATGAACAGCAGCGAATCGCCCGGCAGGAAGGGCATGACCACCAGGCCGGTCTCGCAAAAGATCACCGCGAACAGGATGGCGTAGATCCAGGGACCATAGTTGGTCACCAGCAGGTCGAGGTAGGCATCGAGATGCAGGATAAGGTCCAGCGGGTTGAATTCCATGTACAGCACCTGTTGTCTTGACCCGCTTCCACGGGCGCGCGATGACGGACGACGTCATTTTGCGTGGGCATGTTCACCGGTGGATGGGTAACTTTTCACACATGACGAATGGGGCATTATACGGCGAAGTCGTGAAGATGCCCGGGGAGTTTGTAGCGGGGGGTTACGGGGCGGCGTAAGCCGTCCCCCGCAGGGTGGACGGCACTGGCCTTCAGATCTGCACAGGACTGTTGCTTGCAATAGGAGGCACGTCAAGCAATTTCAGATGAGCCCGGTCGGTCAATCCTGGCTGATCGGCAGGACGTAGTTCTCGAACTCGGTATCCTTGCGAAAGCCCATGGACTCGTAGGTCTTCATCGCTACCTCGTTGTCGCTGCTGGTGGATACGCGCATGCGCACGGCGTTGGTTTCCTTCGCCATCTTCTTGGCTTCGCGCATCAGGTGGTCGGCCACCAGCATGCGTCGGGAATCCTCGGCAACGTAGATATCGTTGAGGATCCACACGCGTTTGAGCGACAGCGAGGAAAAACTCGGGTAGAGCTGGCAGAAACCCAGCAGCTTGCTGTTGTCGTCATCCGGCAGGGCCAGGTAGATCACCGATTCACCGCGTTTCAGGCGCTTCTCGAGAAAACTGCGCGAGGTGTCCGGGTAGGGCAGTTGCCCATAGAACTCGCGATAGGTGACGAACAGCGGGGTGAGCAGGTCGAGGTGTTCCAGGGTTGCCTTGATGATGCGCATGAGCAGGCCTCAGAGTCCATGTGGGAACGGGGGATGCAAGCTGCCTCGTACCGGCATGCTGCCCCAAGGCAGCCTAGAAGCGCAATCCGCCTTGGGTTACATGTTTTCTACCCTTCACCGAGCAGGAAGTTTCCGCATTTGCTGGACGAGTTTTCGCTGTCGATGCTGTGGACCTCGGCTTCATCCTTCAGGTTCACCCCTGAAAGCTGTCGGCGACAGGCCTCGCGCATCAGGTACAGCAAGCGATGCGCGGCCATGCCGTAGCTCAGGCCTTCCAGGCGCACGTTGGAGATGCAGTTGCGGTAGGCGTCGGTCAGGCCCACTTTCGGGGCGTAGGTGAAGTACAGGCCCAGGCTGTCGGGCGAGCTCAGGCCAGGGCGTTCGCCGATCAGCATCACGGTCATCCGCGCACCGAGCAGCTCGCCGACTTCGTCGGCCACCGCGACTCGGCCCTGTTCCACCAGGATCACCGGGGCGCTGCTCCAGCCATCGGCGGCGGCCTGTTCCTCGAAGCGGCTCAGCAAGGGCAGCGTGTGGCGATGCACGGCCAATGCCGAGAGGCCGTCGGCCACCACGATTGCCAGATCGACGCCGCCCGGGTTGGCCTTGGCGTGTTCACGCAGTTTCAGTGCCGAGTCGTCGCTCAGGCGCCGCCCAAGGTCAGGACGCTGCAGATACTGGTGACGATCGGCGGCGGCGCTGTGCAGCAACAGGCTTTCACGGCCACGGTCGCTCAGTTGCTGGCGCAGGCCGGTATGGTCGAAGGGCAGGTGCACCGCATCGCGGGCCTGGGCGTGGGCGAACTGGAAATCCAGCTGCGCCCCGGTCGGCAGGCTGGTACCGGTACGGCCCAGGGCGATGCGCGCGGGCGTCAGGTTGCGCAGGGCCAGCCAGGGGTTGTCATGCGTGGGGGTAGGTCGGTCCATGGTCGTCCCTATGCGAGCTGCGCCAACGCGTGGCGGAAGGCCGGAGGCAGGTTGTCGCCGAAGCGTACCCGGCCGTCGGCCTGGGTGAAGATGCCGGTGCGTTCCAGCCAGGCCTCGAATTCCGGGCCGGGTTTCAGGCCGAGCGTCTGGCGCGCGTAGAGCGCGTCGTGGAACGAGGTGGTCTGGTAGTTGAGCATGATGTCGTCGGAGCCAGGGATGCCCATGATGAAGTTGATCCCGGCGACACCGAGCAGGGTCAGCAAGGTGTCCATGTCATCCTGGTCGGCTTCGGCGTGGTTGGTGTAGCAGATGTCGCAACCCATCGGCACGCCGAGCAGCTTGCCGCAGAAGTGGTCTTCCAGGCCGGCGCGGATGATCTGCTTGCCGTTGTACAGGTACTCCGGGCCGATGAAACCGACCACGGTGTTGACCAGGAATGGCTTGAAATGCCGCGCCACGGCGTAGGCGCGGGTCTCGCAGGTCTGTTGATCGACGCCGTGGTGGGCGTTGGCCGACAGCGCGCTGCCCTGGCCGGTCTCGAAGTACATGAGGTTCTGCCCGAGGGTGCCGCGCTTGAGCGATAGCCCTGCCTCGTAGCCTTCCTGGAGTACGTTGAGGTTGATGCCGAAGCCCGCATTGGCGGCCTCGGTGCCGGCGATGGACTGGAACACCAGGTCCAGCGGCACGCCGCGGTTGATCGCCTCGATCGAGGTGGTGACGTGGGTGAGCACGCAGGCCTGGGTGGGAATGTCGTAGCGCTGGATGATCGCGTCGAGCATTTCCAGCAGTGCACAGATCGAGGCGATGCTGTCGGTCGCCGGGTTGATGCCGATCATGGCGTCGCCGTTGCCATACAGCAGGCCGTCGAGGATGCTGGCGGCGATGCCGGCGGGTTCGTCGGTGGGGTGGTTGGGCTGCAGACGCGTCGACAGCCGCCCGCGCAAGCCCATGGTGCCACGAAACGCGGTGACCACGCGGATCTTCTGTGCCACCAGCACCAGGTCCTGGACGCGCATGATCTTCGACACGGCGGCGGCCATTTCCGGTGTCAGGCCGGGGGCCAGGGCGCGCAGGCTGGCTTCGTCGGCCGCTTCGCTGAGCAGCCAGTCACGCAGGCCGCCGACGGTGAGGTGGCTGACCGGGGCGAACGCGGCGGCGTCATGGGTGTCGATGATCAGCCGGGTGATCTCGTCCTGTTCGTAGGGGATCAGCGCTTCGCTGAGAAAGTGATTGAGCGGGATGTTGGCCAGGGCCATCTGCGCGGCGACCCGTTCGCCGTCGTTGGCGGCGGCGACGCCGGCCAGGAAGTCGCCCGAACGCGCCGGACTGGCCTTGGCCATGACTTCCTTGAGGCTGTCGAAGCGGTAGACCAGATTGCCTACCGTGTGTACGAAACTTGCCATACAGAATCTCCAGAGCGCCGCAGGGCTGGCCTGCGGCGTAAGTCGGCGATCAGTGCAAGGCCTCTTCGGCCTTCTGGATCGCGGCGAATTCCTCTTCCGGCGTCCCGGCCACCAGATGGTGACGACTGTAGAAAGCAAAGTAGGCAATTAATACCGCATAGATCACGGCAGCGCCAATCACCACGCGTGGGTCGACCAGGAAGCCGGCGACCACGGCGATGCAGGCCAGCACCAGGGCTACGCCCGAGGTGAAGATGCCGCCGGGGGTACGGTACGGGCGCTCCATCTTCGGTCGACGGATGCGCAGGGTGATGTGCGCGGCCATCATCAGTACGTAGGACAGGGTGGCGCCGAACACCGCGACCAGGATCAGCAGGTCACCCTGGCCGGTCAGCGACAGGGCGAAACCGATGATGCCGGGGATCACCAGGGCCAGCACCGGCGCCTTGCTCTTGTTGGTTTGCGAGAGCTTGCGAGGCAGGTAGCCCGCGCGCGAAAGCGCGAAGATCTGCCGCGAATAGGCGTAGATGATCGAGAAGAAGCTGGCGATCAGCCCGGCCAGGCCGACCAGGTTGACGAAGCCGCCCATCCAGGTCGAGCCGCCGTAGGCCTTGGACAGCGCCTCGACCAGCGGGTTGCCCGACGCCTTGAGCGCTTCGGAGCCGGCGCCGCCGGGGCCGACCACCAGGATCAGCAGGGCAAAGGCCAGCAGCACCAGCATCGCGCCGATCAGGCCGCGGGGCAGGTCGCGCTTGGGGTTCTTGGTCTCTTCGGCGGCCAGGGGCACGCCTTCGACGGCGAGGAAGAACCAGATCGCATAGGGGATTGCCGCCCAGATGCCGACATAGCCGAACGGCAGGAAGCTGCTGGCGCCGACGGCGTCGGTCTTGGCGATGTCGAACAGGTTGGCTGCATCAAAATGGGGCACCATGCCGATCAGGAACACCGCCAGTGCAATCGCTGCGACGGCGGTGATGATGAACATCAGCTTCAGCGCCTCGCCGACCCCGAAGATGTGGATACCGATGAAAACGATGTAGAACGCCAGGTAGATCATCCAGCCGCCGATGCCGAACAGCGATTGGCAGTAGGCGCCGATGAATACGGCGATGGCGGCGGGGGCGATGGCGTATTCGATGAGGATCGCCGTGCCGGTGAGAAAGCCGCCCCAGGGCCCGAACGCGCTGCGGGCGAAGCCGTAGCCGCCGCCAGCGGTGGGGATCATCGAGGACAGCTCGGCCAGTGAGAAGCACATGCACAGGTACATGGTGGCCATCAGCAATGTGGCCAGGAACATGCCGCCCCAGCCACCTTGGGCGAGGCCGAAGTTCCAGCCGGCGTAGTCGCCGGAAATCACGTAGGCCACGCCCAGGCCCACCAGCAGGACCCAGCCTGCGGCGCCTTTTTTCAGTTCACGCTGCTGGAAATAGTCGGAGCCGACTTTCTCGAAATCTACGGAGGAGCTTGCCGGCGTGCCGGCGGATTGATCGCTTGGCATGGATTCACCTGTTGTTTTTTTGCGGGCCGGAAGGGGTTCCGGACCTTGGTGATTGTGTTGCAGGAAGCGAGCCAGAGCGGTTGGGGTGCGCCAACCGGCCTGAAATCTGGTGTATGCAGGTCGGGCCTCTTCGCGGGCAAGTCGCAGCGGCGGTTCGCCGCTGCGACTTGCCCGCGAAGGGCGCACCTCGGTTTAGAAGAAGCCCAGCGGATTGATGTCGTAGCTCACCAGCAGGTTCTTGGTCTGCTGGTAGTGGTCGAGCATCATCTTGTGGGTTTCACGGCCGACGCCGGACTTCTTGTAGCCACCGAACGCGGCATGCGCCGGGTACAGGTGGTAGCAGTTGGTCCACACGCGGCCGGCCTTGATGCCCCGGCCCATGCGGTAGGCGCGGTTGATGTCACGGGTCCAGACGCCGGCACCCAGGCCAAACTCGGTGTCGTTGGCGATCGCCAGGGCTTCAGCTTCATCCTTGAAGGTGGTGACGCTGACCACCGGGCCGAAGATTTCCTCCTGGAACACACGCATCTTGTTGTTGCCCTTGAGCAGGGTCGGCTGGATGTAATAGCCGGTGGCCAGCGAGCCATCGAGTTGCTCTACCTTGCCGCCTGTCAGCAGCTCGGCGCCCTCTTCCTGGGCAATCTTGAGGTAGGACTGGATCTTCTCGAACTGCTGCTGCGAGGCCTGCGCGCCGACCATGGTGTCGGTGTCCAGAGGGTCGCCGCGCTTGATCTGCAGCACCTTCTTCATCACCACTTCCATGAACTGCGGGTAGATCGACTCCTGCACCAGGGCACGGGACGGGCAGGTGCACACCTCGCCCTGGTTGAAGAAGGCCAGCACCATGCCTTCGGCGGCCTTCTCGATGAAGGTCGGCTCGGCTTGCATGATGTCTTCGAAGTAGACGTTCGGCGACTTGCCGCCCAGCTCCACGGTGGACGGGATGATGTTCTCGGCGGCGCATTTCATGATGTGCGAGCCCACCGGGGTGGAGCCGGTGAAGGCGATCTTGGCGATGCGCTTGCTGGTGGCCAGCGCTTCACCGGCTTCGCGGCCGTAGCCCTGGACCACGTTGAGCACGCCCTTGGGCAGCAGGTCGCCGATCAGTTCGAGCAGTACGGTGATGCCCAGCGGGGTCTGCTCGGCGGGCTTGAGCACCACGCAGTTGCCGGCGGCCAGGGCCGGGGCGAGCTTCCAGGCGGCCATCAGCAGCGGGAAGTTCCACGGGATGATCTGGCCGACCACGCCCAGCGGTTCGTGGATGTGGTAGGCGACAGTGTTTTCGTTGATCTCGGCGGCGCCGCCTTCCTGGGCGCGAATGCAGCCGGCGAAATAGCGGAAATGATCGACCGCCAGCGGGATGTCGGCGTTGAGGGTCTCGCGGATCGGTTTGCCGTTGTCCCAGGTTTCGGTGACGGCCAGTACTTCGAGGTTCTGCTCGATGCGGTCGGCGATCTTCAGCAGAACGTTGGAGCGGTCCTGCACGCTGGTGCGGCCCCAGGCGTCGGCGGCGGCGTGGGCGGCATCCAGGGCTTTGTCGATGTCTTCGGCAGTGGAGCGGGGGAATTCTGCGATCAGCTTGCCATTCACCGGCGAGGTGTTCTCGAAGTATTGCCCTTTGACCGGAGCTACGAACTCGCCGCCGATGTAGTTGCCGTAGCGGCTCTTGAACGAGACTTTGGCGCCCTCGGTACCGGGATGTGCGTAACGCATGGTGTGTCTCCTGGCTATTGTGTTTGTTGGGGAGTTGGAAAGCGTAGAGCAAAGGTCGGGCCAGTGCTTTGCAGCCCTTTGCGATCAATGACTTGGATCAGTTGTCGAGCGACTTCGAGCGGGTGTTGTGCCGAGTGCGGTACAGGCAGGGTGACACTTTGTGCCATTGGCGAGACGTTGCTGACTCGACGGTCGGACCGTCATTGCAAAGCGTTCCCGGGAGGAGGATGCTGGCGGGACGCTTCATCTGCGGAGAACAACAAAAATGCAGAGCAACGCTTTCAGTCGCCATGCCCAGCAGGTACTCACGGTCGCTCGCGGGCAGCCCCACGGCCCGGCCAGCGACCCGTCCATCGCGCGCTCCTGGCTGCGCTGCCTCGAGGACTATCACCTCGACCCTGCGCTGGCCCAGGCTCCGGTGGTGCTCGAGCACGGGCGCCTGCTGGAGAGTCGCGAACGCCTGCAGCAGGTGCTGCAGATCGCCGATGGCGAGATGAACAGCCTGCATCAGCAGTTGTCCGGCTCGGGCCACGCGGTGCTGCTTACCGATGCCCGCGGCGTGATCCTCAACTGCGTCACCGCGCCCAGCGAGCGACGGATCTTCGAGCGTGCGGGGCTGTGGCTGGGTGCAGACTGGAGCGAGGCGCGCGAGGGCACCAATGGCATCGGCACCTGCCTGGTCGAGCGCCAGGCCCTGACCATTCACCAGGACGAACACTTTCGTGGCCGCCATACCGGGCTGACCTGCTCGGCCAGCCCGGTGTTCGATCCGCACGGCGAGCTGCTGGCCGTGCTCGATGTATCCTCGGCGCGCCCGGATGTCTCGCGCCAGAGCCAGTTCCATACCATGGCGCTGGTCAACCTCTCGGCGAAGATGATCGAGAGTTGCTATTTCCTGCGCCACTTCGAGCATCACTGGTTGTTGCGCTTTCATCTGCAGGCCGAGTCGGTCGGGCTGTTCAGCGAGGGGCTGCTGGCCTTTGACGGCGATGGCCGGGTCTGTGCGGTCAACCAGAGCGCGCTGAACCTGTTGGGCAGCATTCGTGGCGGGGTGCTGGGCAAGCCGGTCGGGCGCTTCTTCGCCTGCAGTCACGACGAGCTGTTCAGCCGCGCCACGACGCAAGGCAGCGCGGCCTGGCCGCTGCGGACCCATGACGGGCGTCAGGTCTTTGCCAGCGTGCGCGGGCAGGCGCACAAGCCGGTGTGGTCGGTGCCAGCGTCCTTGCCGCTGGCCACCCCGCGTGCCGAGCCTGGCATCTGCCTGCTCGACCCGGCCCTGCAACGGGATTTTCATCGTGCGTTGCGGGTTTACCAGCGCGACGTACCATTATTGCTGCGTGGCGAAACCGGTTGCGGCAAGGAGGCGTTTGCCCAGGCCGTGCACCAGGCCAGCGAACGTAGCGCCAAGCCGTTCGTGGCGATCAACTGCGCATCGATTCCGGAAAGCCTGATCGAGAGTGAACTGTTCGGCTATCGCGGCGGCAGTTTCACCGGGGCGCGCAAGGAAGGGATGCGCGGCAAGCTGCTGCAAGCGGACGGTGGCACCTTGATGCTGGACGAGATCGGCGACATGCCGCTGGCCCTGCAGACCCGCCTGCTGCGTGTGCTGGAGGAGCGTCAGGTGGTGCCGATCGGGGGTGAGCCGCAGGCGGTGGACCTGCGCATCGTCAGCGCCACTCACCGGGATCTGCTGGAGCGGGTGGCGCAGGGGGCGTTCCGTGAGGATCTGTATTACCGGCTCAATGGGCTGGAAGTTGCGCTGCCAGCGGTGCGTGAGCGCAGCGACAAGGCTCAGTTGCTGGATTTCCTGCTGAGTCAGGAGGCCGAAGGGCAAGCCATCGAAATCGCGCCCGAGGCGCGTGAGGCGTTGTTGGAATTTGCCTGGCCGGGGAACGTGCGGCAGATGCGCAACGTACTGCGGACCTTGGTGGCGTTGTGCGATGGTCAGCGCATCGAGCTGTCGGACCTTCCCCAGACCGTTGTGGGAATGGGATTGCCCCGCGCTGGCTCAAGCGGGGGCAGCGATGTTGACTGTGCTGACGCCATCGCGGGGCAAGCCCGCTCCCACAGTAATGATCTTGCACCGCTGGAAAGTGCCGAGCGCGATGCACTGTTGAGGGTGCTGGAGGCAAACCGCTGGCACATGACCCGTGTCGCCGAACACTTGGGCATCAGCCGCAATACCTTGTATCGAAAACTGCGCAAACACGGTATCGCCAGGGCCAGTTGAGCGAAACAGCGGGTGCGATTTCCCTCGCCCTGGGCTACCCTGCCTCGATGTTTTGCGAGGTCGATCATGCACATTCACATTCTCGGTATTTGCGGCACTTTCATGGGTTCGCTGGCGGTGCTCGCCAAGGAGCTCGGCCATCGCGTCACCGGTTCCGACGCCAACGTCTATCCGCCGATGAGCACTCAGCTCGAGGCTCAGGGCATCGAGCTCACCCAAGGCTACGATCCGGCCCAGCTGGAGCCGGCTCCTGACCTGGTGGTGATCGGCAATGCCATGTCGCGTGGCAACCCTGCCGTGGAATACGTGCTGAACAAGGGCCTGCCCTACGTCTCCGGCCCGCAGTGGCTGGCCGACCACGTGTTGCAGGGCCGCTGGGTGCTGGCCGTGGCCGGCACCCATGGCAAGACCACCACCAGCAGCATGCTGGCCTGGGTGCTGGAGCATGCGGGCATGAGCCCGGGCTTCCTGATCGGCGGCGTGCCGCAGAACTTCTCGGTCTCGGCGCGCCTGGGCGGCACGCCGTTCTTCGTGGTCGAGGCCGACGAATACGACAGCGCCTTCTTCGATAAGCGTTCGAAGTTCGTGCATTACCACCCGCGCACCGCGATCCTCAACAACCTTGAGTTCGATCATGCGGATATCTTCCCGGATCTGGCGTCCATCGAGCGGCAGTTCCACCATTTGGTCCGTACCATTCCGAGCGAGGGGCTGGTCATCCACCCGACCACCGAGCAGGCGCTTGAGCGGGTCATCGGCATGGGCTGCTGGACTCCGGTGCAGACCACCGGCGAGGGCGGTCAGTGGCAGGCACGCTTGCTCAGCCCGGACGGTTCGCGCTTCGAAGTGCTGTTCGAGGGTGAAGCACAAGGCGTGGTGGACTGGGCCCTGACCGGTCAGCACAACGTCGCCAATGCCCTGGCCACGCTCGCGGCGGCGCGCCATGTGGGTGTGGTGCCGGCCATGGGCATCGACGGCCTGAGTGCGTTCAAGAGCGTCAAGCGGCGCATGGAGAAGGTCGCCGAGGTGCAGGGTGTGACCATCTACGACGATTTCGCCCACCACCCGACCGCCATCGCCACCACCCTCGACGGCCTGCGCAAGCGTGTGGGCGAGGCACCGGTGATTGCGGTGATCGAGCCGCGTTCCAACTCCATGAAATTGGGCGCTCACCGTGATGGCCTGCCGGAAAGTGTCAACGACGCCGACCAAGTGATCTGGTACGCGCCGGCCAACCTGGGCTGGGACCTGGCCGCCACGGCAGCGCAGTGCTCGGTGCCGAGCGTGGTGGCCGACAGCCTCGAGGCGATCATCGAGCGGATCAAGGGCCAGGCACGTCCGGGTACCCATGTGGTGATCATGAGCAATGGCGGCTTCGGCGGTCTGCACGGCAAGCTGGCCGAGGCCCTGAAGTGAGCGGCCCGGAGCGCATCACCCTGGCGATGACCGGCGCCTCGGGGGCGCAATACGGCCTGCGCCTGCTCGATTGCCTGGTGCGTGAGGACCGTGAGGTGCACTTCCTCATCTCCAAGGCTGCGCAACTGGTGATGTCCACCGAAACCGACGTGCTGTTGCCGCCCAAGCCACAGGCGATGCAGGCCTTCCTGACCGAATACACTGGCGCTGCCGATGGGCAGATCCGCGTGTATGGCAAGGAAGACTGGATGTCGCCGGTGGCCTCGGGCTCCGGCGCACCTGCGGCGATGGTGGTGGTGCCCTGTTCGACCGGCACGCTGTCGGCAATCGCCACCGGTGCCTGCAACAATTTGATCGAACGGGCAGCGGACGTGACGCTCAAGGAGCGCCGCCAGCTGATCCTGGTGCCGCGTGAAGCGCCGTTCTCCACCATCCACCTGGAGAACATGCTCAAGCTCTCGCAGTTGGGCGCGGTGATCCTGCCGGCGGCGCCGGGTTTCTATCACCAGCCGCAGACCATCGATGACCTGGTGGACTTCGTTGTCGCGCGAGTGCTCAACCTGCTGAACATCCCCCAGGACATGTTGCCGCGCTGGGGCGAGCATCATTACGGGGTCGATGATTGAAGCGCGCGCTGGCAGGCTTGCTGCTGCTGGGCTGCCTGAGTGGTTGCGCGACGGTGCGAACGCTGGATGCCAACCAGCCGGGGGCGCCGGTGGTGTATGCCGGCACTCGGCTGGACCTGTATGTGATGAATGGCGGGTGCTGCCCTGAGGATCGCTTCGGGGCCAAGGCACCGGGCTATCCTGCGCTGGATCTGCCCGGGAGCATGTTGCTCGATACACTGCTGCTGCCGTTGTCGGTGCTGACGGCGCTGGGGGTTGGGTTCAACGCCAGCGGCGGCCTGTAACGGCCCTGTCGCGGGTAAACCCGCTCCCACAGGGATCGCACCGTCTTTGAACCCTGTGCGGGCCTGTGGGAGCGGGTTTACCCGCGAAGAGGCCTTGGAAGGTATTGCTATTTCTTGCCCAGCTTGCGCAACTCGTCAGACTCGACCACGCGGATCCCGTCCTCTTCCTCCAGTGCCAGCCGCCACAGCGCCCGGGCCAGGGTGCAGGCCTCGATACCTTTGTACTTGCCGGGAATCAGCCGGGCGAATGGCCCGGCCAGTCGCTCGGCCAGCCGGGGTTCGAGCCGTTCGCCCAGCAGCAGCGACGGCCGTACGATGGTCAACTGCGGCCAGTCCTGAGCCTTGAGCGCCTCTTCCATCTCGCCCTTGACCCGGTTGTAGAAGATCGATGATTTAGGGTCTGCACCGACTGCACTGATCACCAGCAGATGGCGTGCGCCCAGCTCGCGTGCGCGCTTGCTGAAGGCCACGACCATGTCCAGGTCGACTGCACGGAAGGCGGTTTCGGAGCCGGCCTGCTTGAGTGTGGTGCCCAGGCAGCAGAAGGCGATATCGACGCGCCCGGCCAGTTGCGGGAGAAACACCGCCGGGTCACCCACCGGGTTTTCCAGGTGCGGATGCTCGGCCAGCGGCCTGCGGGTAGGCGCCAGCACACGGCTGATGGTGGGTTCGTTGAGCAGGCGGTCGAGCAGGTGTTCACCTGTAAGACCCGTGGCTCCGGCAAGCAGGACATGCTGAGGCGTCAAGTACATGATGTCTCTCCCTTGTTACAGCTCAGCTTAGCGGGTTCCAGGCTTTTTTGCCTGCTCCGGCGCGGCTGGCTGGGCCTTGTTCTTCAAGGCCTCCTCGGCTTGTTGCCGACGCAGGCGCTGCCAGTGCGCGAGCACCTGTGGCGGTGCCCAGATCTGCGGCTCGGAGGCCTCGAAACCTTCCCTTCGTTCCCGTTCGGCAACGCTTTTGCGCGCCAGTTCAAACGCTTGTTTCAGGTCGTCGGTCTGGTTCAGTGCCTGGGCGAACAGGGCATCGCCGAAATAGGTGAAGTCGGCTTCTTCGGAGCAGCCGAACGAGACTCGGTCAGGGCGCGCTGCCGTCATGATCAGCGTGCGTTCATCCTTGAGCGGGGCGATGTAGCCACCTGAATAGCAGGCGGAGATGACAATCACCTTGTCGCGATCTTTCAGGGGGGAGAGGGCGTTGGCCAGTTCGTCGGCTGACAGGTCGGCCAGTTGCAGGCGCGGCTGGTCGAGTACCAGTTGGTGGTCATGGCTGCCGTGGCTGGTCAGGTAGACGAACACGATATCTTCCGGGCCACTGCGTTCGGCCAGTGTACGGGCTGCACGGGTGAGGTTCTCGCGGGTGGCCATCGGGCGGTCGGCCAGGTGGTCGCGGTGATTGACCAGGGTGACCTGACCGCGGGCGCCGAAACGCACCCTGAGCATGTTGCTGACATAGTCGGCTTCGCGCAGGAACACGCTCTGCTGGCCATCGCCGGCCAGGACCAGGCTGTACAGCTGGATGGGTGGGGCCGAGCGCGGTACTTTGGCCAGGGCCTCGTCGAGCAGCTTGCCCTGGTTGAGCAGGGCAAGGTCCAGAGAATCGGGCAGCAGCGTGCCCTTTTCGTCGCGCACGCGCACGCCATTGATCCACTGGCCGGCCTCGACGCGGCCATCGGCCTGGATCAGCCGACCGCTACCCTGGTAGACGTCGTTGGCGAAGCCACCAATGTACTGGCTGCCGTCGGCCAGGTACAGATGGCCGTTGCCTGAGAAACGCCAGTCCTGGAAGCCGCCCTTGTAGCGGCTGCCGTCGCTGCCCAGCAGCTCGCCCTGGCCGCTGAGCGCACCATCCTTGAAGTCGCCGATCCACACATCGCCGTCGGCGTTTTCGTAGCGGCCGCGGCCTTCGAGGCGGTTTTCCTTGAATTCGCCGATGTACTGCTCGCCTTCGACGCTGTCGAAGGTGCCGGCACCTTCGAGTTGGCCATTGATGAAGTGGCCGCTGAACTGGTTGCCGCTGGCATCGCTGCGCACTCCGGCGCCATTGGGCTTGCCTTTGGCGAACAGGCCTTGGTAGCGGCTGCCGTCAGCCAGTTCGAGTTGGCCGGCGCCGTCGTACTGGTCATCCTTGAACTGGCCGCGGTAGGTCTGGTCGTGCTGCTTGAGGGTGCCTTCGCCGTCGCGCCGGCCATGCTTGAAGGTGCCGGCATAGTGGCTGCCAGGGGTGGTCAGGTCGCCCAGGCCTTCGAACAGCCCGGCGGCGAATTGGCCGCGATAGACCTCGCCATTGCTGCCGTGCCACTCACCCTGGCCGTGCCACTGGCCGTCCTTGAACGTGCCCGCATACCAGCTGCCGTTGGGATAGTCGATGCGGCCTTCGCCCTGCAGCAGACCATTGACCACCTCACCCCGGTAGCGCCCGCCGTCGGGCAGGCGCGCGTCCGGCGGCGACAGCGGTTCGCCTTCGCCGCAGGCAGCGAGCAGCAGGATCAGGGTCAGGGGCAGCAGCGGGCGCATGGCGTAATCCGAGCACAAAGGTGCGCCGAGTATGCCGCAGAATCAGGGCGTGAGACAGCCGTGGCCGGGGCCGCCGAACGGCCCCGGCGCTGCCTCAGACGAAGCAGAGCGACAGTGGCTCGGCGATGTAGGCCGGTTTTTCCTGGCCTTCGATCTCGAGGGTGACGGTGGCCTTGAGCAGCCACTGGCCGGGCTTCTTCTCGGTCGCGTCGGTGAGGTCCACCTTCAGGCGCACGCGGCTGTCGACTTTCACCGGCTGGATGAAACGCACGCTGTCCAGGCCGTAGTTGACCACCATCTTCAAGCCCTCGGGCAGCACGAGGATGTCTTCCATCAGCTTGGGAATCAGCGACAGGCTGAGGAAGCCGTGGGCGATGGTGGAGCCGAAGGGGGTCTTGGCGGCTTTCTCCGGATCGACATGGATGAACTGGAAATCGCCGGTGGCCTCGGCGAACAGGTTGATGCGCTGCTGATCGATCTTCAGCCATTCGGAACGTCCCAGTTCCTTTCCAACGTACTGCGAAAGCTCTGCAACAGGTACATAGGGCATCGCGACTCTCCAGGTTGTCTTTTGGTACGAAGGTGCAAGATCACCACGGTGCACCGTTGCGGTCAAGTTCTTCCCTTTTCGGCGAATATCGCCTTATACAGGCAGGACGCGTGCTTATAATGGCGCCCGATGCCCCAAGGAGATGCTTATGCTGTTGCGTGGATTGACCTGGCTGGTGGTGTTCCAGTTGCTGGGCACGGCGATCAATCACCTGGTACTGCCCATGTTGCCGGGCCCGATCATCGGCCTGCTGTTGCTGCTGGCCTGCCTGATGATCCGCGGCGAAGTTGGCAAACCGCTCAACGAGGCCGCCAGCAGCCTGCTGCGTTACCTGCCGTTGCTGCTGGTGCCGCCAGCCGTCGGCGTGATGGTCTATGCCCGCGACATCGCCGCCGACTTCTGGGCCATTGCCGGTGCGCTGGTGATCTCCTGCCTGGTCACCCTGGTGTTCGTCGGCGTACTGATGCAGAAGCTGATCCATCGCCACGGCAAGCACGAGGAACAGCCATGAGCCTCGACTGGCAGGGTGCATTGCAAGCCGTCATTCACCACCCATTGTTCGGGATTGGTATCACGCTTGGGGTTTACCAACTGGTGCTCGCCGGCTACGAGCGCACCCGTTGGATCTTCCTGCAACCGGTATTGGTGTCGATGCTGGTCCTGATCGGTGTGCTGCTGGCGTGTGGCATCGACTACAGCGAGTACAAGCGCAGCACCGAAATCCTCAATATTCTCCTCGGGCCGGCCACCGTGGCCCTGGCGGTCCCGCTCTATCTCAACCTGAGGCGTATCCGCCAACTGTTCTGGCCGATCTTTACTACGCTGGTAATCGGGGGAGTGTTCGCCACCCTGGCCTGCGTGATGCTGGGCTGGTGGTTCGGCGCCGAACACATGATCCTGATGACCATGGCGCCCAAGTCGGTGACCTCGCCCATCGCCATGCTGGTGGCCGAGCAGATCGGTGGCGTAGCGGCACTGGCGGCGGTATTCGTGCTGATCACCGGGGTGATCGGCGCCATCTTCGGCCCGGCGCTGCTGACGCGCTGTGGTGTGCTCAGCCCCGAGGCGCGGGGTATGGCCCTGGGCGTCACCGCGCACGCGGTGGGCACCTCGGCGGCCTTGCAGGAAAGTGATGAATGCGGCGCTTTCGCCGCGCTGGCGATGAGCCTGATGGGCGTGGCCACGGCGGTGTTCCTGCCGCTGGCAGTCAGTCTGGTGGCTTGAGGAGTCGAGATGACGTTACCGCTGTTCCCCCTCAATACCGTGCTGTTTCCCGGCTGCTTGCTCGACTTGCAGATCTTCGAGGCGCGTTACCTGGACATGATCGGCCGCTGCATGAAGCAGGGCGAAGGTTTCGGGGTGGTGTGCATTCTCGAGGGCGATCAGGTGGGGAAGGCTCCGGCAGGCATCGCTGAGTTCGGCTGCGAGGCGCTGATCCGCGACTTCGTGCAGCAGGACAACGGCCTGCTGGGCATCCGTGTCGAAGGTGTGCGGCGCTTCAGGGTGGAGCAGACCGATGTGCTCAAGGACCAGTTGATGGTCGGCGAGGTGCAGTGGCTGGTCGATCAGGCGGACAGCCCGCTGGGCGAGCAGGACGATGACCTGCTGGCGCTGCTGGTGGCCCTGGGCGAGCACCCGATGGTCGAGGCGCTGGACATGCCGCGCGAGGTGGACGGGCGCCAGTCGCTGGCCAACCAACTGGCGTACCTGCTGCCGTTCATGGAAGAGGACAAGATCGACCTGCTGGCGATCGACTCGCCAGTTCAGCGGCTGGAGGCGATCCAGACGCTGCTGGAACGGATCCAGGGCGAGTTGTTTGCCTGAGGTCGCGGGGGCAACTCCAACTCCCGCGCATCGCTTCAATACTGATAACGCAGCAACGCCTTGGGCAGCGAATGCATGGCGAAGAACGCCAGCAGCGCGATACACGCCGGCAAGATCAGCCACCACACCTTTTGCGGCAGTGCTCTCAGTGGCTCGCGATACTGCACCAGCGTCAGGCTGGCTGCACACACGCAGCACGCCAGCAGGGCGCCGGCCAGGATGTCGGTCGGCCAGTGTGCGCCCAGGTACACCCGTGACAGGGCGATCGACAGCGCTGGCAGCACTCCCAGCAGCACCCACGTCAGGCGCATGCGCGGCGGCTGGCCACGACCGGCCAACACCGCCAGCACCAGGAAGAACGCAAAGGATGCCGAGCTGTGCCCGCTGGGCATGCTGTAGCTGGTCAGCGGATCGACCAGCACTTCCGGGCGTGCCCGAGCGAACAGCCATTTCAGCGAGCCGTTGCACAGCGCGGTACCGATCAATGCGCCGCCGGCGAACAGCGCATGGCGCCATTGCCGTGCCAGTAGCAGGAGGCCGGTCAGCAGGCCACCGAGGAAGAACTGGGTCTTGAAGTCGCCCAGGCGGGTGACGATGACCACGGCACCGTCGATGGCCTTGCTGCGATGCTCCTGCACCAGGGTCATCACGCCCTGGTCGAATTCGTGCAGGTAGGGCCAGCCGAGGAATACGCCCGCCAGGGCCACCAGGCTCAAGCCTGCGATCAGGCGGGTGCCGTGGCGCTGGTCGCGAATGCTGGCGTTGAAACTCAGGCCTACCAGCACGGCCAGACCACCGGCGATGATCCCTGCGTCCAGCCAGAACCCTTCAGGCAGGGGCAGACGCATCGCTGCGCCCGTGGCCCAGCCGGGCAGCAGGTAGGCCACCGACCAGCCGGCACCGGCCACCAGGCTCACGGCGATGAAGCGCGGCAATGGCATGTCGAACATGCCGGCGACCATCGGCAGCATCGGCCGCAGCGGGCCGATGAAGCGGCCCACCAGCAGGCTGGCGATACCGTAGCGCTGGAAGTAGGTTTCGGCGCTGCCGATCCATTCGGGGTGGTGGCGCAGCAGCGGCAGGCGTCGGATGTTCTGATGGAAATACTTGCCGATGGCGTACGACATGGCGTCACCGAGCATGCCGCCGAGAAAACCCAGCAGCAGCGTCTCGCCCAGGCTGAAGGTGCCGCTGCCGGCCAGCACCGCCACAGCGAACAGCAGCACCGTACCGGGCACGATGATGCCAGCGATGGCCAGGCACTCGATGCAGGCGATCAGGAAAATGGCCAGGCCAAGCCACTGCGGGTTGGCGCTGAGCCAGCTGGTCAGGCTGTCGAGCCATTGGCTCATGGTGTCAGTTTCCTTGTTCCAGAATGAAGAAATCCCGTCCTTCGACCTGGCCCCGACGCAGCGGGTTCCGGGTGCAGAAACGGGCGAATTCGGCGTCCACGAAGCGGTACGGCAGGTGCTCGTCGCGGCCGTGAGGGATGCCCAGGCGGGTGGTCTGGATCACGCGCGGCACGCTGACTGCGCAATCTTCGACATAGAGCCGCTGCGGGTCGAAACGGCGGGCGTCCCAGTCCGGCACCTTCAGGCCCAGGGCGCGGCACAGCAGGGTCTGGCCGGCGCACAGGCGCTCTGCCGGGCGCAGGTTACCGCTGGCATCCGGGTTGTTCAGCTGCATCTGCGCCAGGCTGTTGTCATCGGAGAGGGCGTCGACCCAGGGATAGGCCGACTTGATCAGCACGGCGTTGCCCGGCCCGTGGGCGCTGAAGTTCAATGAGTCGCCGCCGCGGGCGTAATACATGTAGATGTGCCCGCCGTCGAGGAACAGCGCCTTGCGCTTTTCCGTATAGCCGAGCGAGGCGTGGCTGCCTTTGTCGGTAAGGTAGTAGGCCTCGGTCTCGATGATGCGAGCGGCCAGCCACAGGTCGCCGTGGCGGTGGCGGATGACCTTGCCCAGTAGCGCGCGGGCGAGGGTCTGGGCGTCGCGGTCGAAGAAGCTGTCGGGCAGGGCAAGGGCCGGGCAGGGGACGGGCATATTGGCGGTTCGTGGTGGTGAGGGCAGGGATGATAGCAATGAACGGCTTAATCGAGGCTGAACCATGTTGTAACTGGGTGGATCTTCCCGGGGTTTCGCCCGCTTCTGCCCAGGCCACGCACCCCTGGTAGGAGCGGGCTTGCCCGCGAAAGAGTCGACGCCATAAACGGCCAGTTCCGATACTGGTAGTTACATCTTTCCTACATATTTCCGCTGCCATCTTCTACCATCCGCCACCCGCCGCTGGGCGTACCCGAGCGCGGCAGTTATAATCAGCCGATTTCCCCTTTGCCAAGACACCGAACCCATGACCGAGTCCGTTCTTGACTACATGACCCGCCTGGGTCGCGCCGCCCGTGAGGCCTCGCGGGTGATCGGCCGCGCCAGCACTGCGCAGAAGAATCGCGCCCTGCAGGCCGCCGCCGACGCGCTCGACGCAGGCCGCGCCGAGCTGACCGCAGCCAACGAACAGGACCTCGCCGCAGGCCGTGCCAATGGCCTTGAGCCACCGCTGCTGGACCGCCTGGCGCTCACCCCGGCGCGTATCGACGGCATGATCACTGGCCTGCGCCAGGTCGCTGCGCTGCCGGATCCGGTCGGTGCGATCCGCGACATGAGCTACCGTCCGTCGGGCATTCAGGTCGGCAAGATGCGCGTCCCGCTCGGTGTGATCGGCATCATCTACGAGTCGCGTCCGAACGTCACCATCGACGCCGCCAGCCTGTGCCTGAAGTCCGGTAACGCCACCATCCTGCGTGGCGGCTCGGAAGCCATCCACTCCAATCGCGCCATCGCTGCCTGCATCCAGCGCGGCCTGGCCGAGGCCGACCTGCCGCCAGCCGTGGTGCAGGTGGTCGAAACCACCGACCGCGAAGCCGTCGGTGCGCTGATCAGCATGCCCGAGTTCGTCGATGTCATCGTTCCGCGTGGTGGTCGTGGCCTGATCGAACGCATCAGCCGCGATGCTCGCGTGCCGGTGATCAAGCACCTGGACGGCATCTGTCACATTTACGTCGATGCGCACGCCGACCTGGAGAAGGCCGCGCGCATCGCCTTCAACGCCAAGACCTACCGCTACGGCATCTGTGGCGCCATGGAGACGCTGCTGGTCGATGCCAGCGTGGCCCAGGCGTTCTTGCCAGACATGGCCCGCCGCTTCGAAGAGAAGGGCGTCGAGCTGCGTGGCTGCGAGCGTACCCAGGCGATCATCGCCGCCAAGCCGGCCACCGAGGACGACTGGCACACCGAGTACCTGGATGCGATCTTGTCGATCCGCATCGTCGATGGCCTGGATCCGGCCATCGAGCACATCAATCACTATGGCTCGCACCACACCGACTCGATCGCCACCGAGCACCAGGGTAACGCCCGGCGCTTCATGGCCGAGGTCGATTCGGCGTCGGTCATGCTCAACACCCCGACCTGCTTTGCCGATGGCTTCGAGTATGGCCTGGGTGCAGAGATCGGCATCTCCACCGACAAGCTGCACGCCCGCGGTCCGGTCGGCCTGGAGGGGCTGACCTGCGAGAAGTACGTGGTGATCGGCGACGGTCAGTTGCGCGGGTCCTGCTGAGTTGAGCAAGGCCCCGGCAGTCCGGCGTATCGGCATTCTCGGCGGCACCTTCGACCCGGTGCACATCGGCCACCTGCGCAGCGCGCTGGAAGTGGCCGAGTTCATGGGGTTGGACGAGCTGCGCCTGTTGCCCAACGCCCGGCCGCCGCACCGCGATACACCGCAGGTGGCCGCCACCGACCGGCTGGCCATGGTGCGCAGTGCGGTACAAGGGGTCGAGGGCTTGAGCGTGGATGCCCGGGAGCTGGCGCGCGACAAACCGTCGTACACCATCGACACCCTGGAGTCGATCCGCAGCGAACTGAACGCGCACGACCAGCTCTACCTGGTGCTGGGCTGGGATGCCTTCTGTGGTCTCCCGGGCTGGCACCGCTGGGAAGAGCTGCTGCAACACTGTCACATCCTGGTGCTGCAACGCCCGGATGCCGATGTCGAACCCCCCGATGAGCTGCGCAACCTTCTGGCTGCGCGCTCGCAGAGCGATCCCACCGCCATGTCCGGCCCGGCGGGGAACATTTCGTTCGTCTGGCAGACGCCGCTTGCGGTGTCCGCCACACAGATCCGGCAGCTGCTGGCCAGCGGCAAGTCGGTTCGGTTCCTGGTGCCGGACGCAGTACTGGCCTACATCGAGGCGCACGGTCTGTACCGTGTGTCCAACTGAGGGCGCTGCAGGGCGCCTCATTACAACGAGTTGAACGAGTTTTATATGACCAAGCAGAAAATCAATGGCGAAGAACTGGTCGAACTGACCAAGGCCGCGCTGGAAGACGTCAAGGCCCAGGATATCCAGGTCATCGACGTGCGCGACAAGCACAGCCTCACCGACTACATGATCATTGCCACCGGTACCTCCAACCGCCAGATCAACGCGATGCTGGAAAAGGTCCGTGAGGCCGTCAAGGCCAAGGGCGCGCAGCCGCTGGGCGAAGAAGGCAAGGGCGACAGCGACTGGGTGCTGCTGGACCTGAACGACGTCATCGTGCACATGATGACCGCCGCCGCCCGTCAGTTCTACGACCTTGAGCGCCTGTGGCTGGGCGCCGAGCAGAGCCGTGCTGCTGATGCCAAGCACCACAGCCCGGAAAACGCCAGCGACTACTTCACCGACAAACTCAAGGATCGGGAATAAGGAAGCGTCGTGCGTCTGCGTCTGATCGCGGTCGGCTCGCGCATGCCGAAGTGGGTCGAGGAAGGCTGGCACGAATACGCCAAGCGCCTCCCCGCCGAGCTGTCGTTGGAGCTGGTTGAAATTCCGCTGAACACCCGTGGCAAGAACGCCGACGTTGCCCGCCTGATCCGTCAGGAGGGCGAGGCGATGCTGGCCAAGGTCCAGCCCGGTGAACGGATCGTCACGCTCGAAGTCCATGGCAAGCCGTGGAGCACCGAGCAGCTGGCGACCGAGCTGGATCGCTGGCGCCTGGATGCGCGTACGGTCAACCTGATGGTGGGCGGCCCGGAAGGGCTGGCGCCGGAAGTCTGCGCCCGCGCCGAGCAGCGCTGGTCACTGTCGCCGCTGACCCTGCCGCACCCGTTGGTGCGGATACTCATCGGTGAACAGATCTATCGCGCCTGGACCGTGTTGTCCGGGCACCCTTACCACAAATGACTTCGTAAGCCTGTCCGATGCCGCAGCAGATCCGCCTCAAGGACCACGAGAAAGACGCACGCCTGGTGCGCAACCGCGTCGTGGTCGGCGCGGTGGCGATCATGCTGCTCGTGTCCGTGCTGATCGCGCGCCTGTATTACCTGCAGATCATCCAGTACGACTACCACTCGACGCTGTCGGAGAACAACCGGGTGCATGTGCAGCCGATCCCGCCGACCCGTGGGCTGATCTTCGACCGCAACGGGGTGATCGTTGCCGATAACCGGCCAAGCTTCAGCCTGACCATGACCCGCGAACGGGCAGGCAAGTGGCAGGAGGTGCTGGATACCATCATCGAGGTGCTCGAACTGAGCGAAGATGATCGTGCCCTGTTCGAGCGCCGCATGAAGCAGGGGCGTCGGCCGTTCGAGCCGGTGCCGATCCTGTTCGAACTGAGCGAGGAGCAGATCGCCCGCGTCGCGGTGAACCAGTTCCGTCTCCCCGGCGTTGAGGTGGCGGCGCAACTGGTGCGGCATTACCCACAAGGGGCGCATTTCGCCCATTCGGTGGGCTATGTCGGGCGGATCAACGAGAAGGAGCTCAAGTCCCTCGATCCGGTGAACTACAGCGGCACCCATCATATCGGCAAGACCGGTATCGAGCGCTTCTACGAGGACGACCTGCACGGCCAGGTTGGCTATGAGGAAGTCGAGACCAACGCTCGCGGCCGTGTATTGCGGGTGCTCAAGCGCACCGACCCGATTCCTGGCAAAGATATTGTCCTGAGCCTGGACATCAAGCTGCAGGAGGCCGCCGAAGAGGCGCTGGCCGGGCGCCGTGGTGCGATCGTCGCCCTCGATCCGCGCACCGGCGAGGTCTTGGCGATGGTCAGCCAGCCGAGCTTCGACCCCAACCTGTTCGTCACCGGTATCAGCTTCAAGGCCTATGCCGAGCTGCGCGATTCGATCGACCGCCCGCTATTCAACCGCGTGCTGCGCGGCCTGTACCCGCCGGGCTCGACCATCAAGCCGGCAGTGGCCATCGCCGGCCTGGACAGCGGCGTGGTCAATGCCAGCAGCCGGGTGTTCGATCCGGGCTATTACCAACTGCCCAACTATGACCACAAGTACCGCAACTGGAACCGTACCGGCGATGGCTGGGTGGATCTGGATGTGGCGATCATGCGCTCGAACGACACCTACTTCTACGATCTTGCACACAAGATGGGGATTGATCGGTTGTCGGCCTACATGAACAAGTTCGGTATCGGCCAAAAAGTCTCGCTGGACATGTTCGAGGAGTCGCCCGGGTTGATGCCATCACGTGAGTGGAAGCGCGCCACCCGCCGCCAGGCCTGGTTCCCCGGCGAAACGCTGATCCTGGGCATTGGCCAGGGCTACATGCAGGCAACGCCCCTGCAACTGGCCCAGGCCACCGCGCTGATCGCCAACAAGGGCAAGTGGAACCGTCCGCACCTGGCCAAGACCATCGAGGGCAAGCAGCCGGTGGATGAGAATCCGATGGAAGACATCGTGCTGCGCGACAAGAACGACTGGGCCCGGGTCACCCATGGCATGGAGCAGGTGATGCACGGCGCGCGCGGTACAGCGCGCAAGGCCGCGCTCGGGTCGCAATACCGCATCGCCGGCAAGAGCGGTACCGCGCAGGTGGTGGCGATCAAGCAGGGCGAGAAGTACGACCGCAACAAACTCCAGGAGCGTCACCGCGACCACGCGCTGTTCGTCGCCTTCGCACCCGCCGAAGATCCGAAGATCGTGGTCTCGGTAATGGTCGAGAACGGCGAGTCCGGCTCCGGCGTCGCCGCCCCCGTGGTGCGCCAGGTCATGGACGCCTGGTTGCTCGACGAAAACGGCCGGCTCAAGCCCGAATTTGGCCCTGCCACTGTCACTGTCGCCCAGGAAACGGCCCCGTGAAGAACAATTTCGATCGCATGCTCTCCAGCGAGGACGTGATGCGCAGGCGCGCCAGCTTCCTGCAGCGCATCCATGTCGACGGTCCACTGCTGCTCATTCTGCTGACGCTCGCCGCCGGCAGCCTGTTCGTCCTCTATTCGGCCAGCGGCAAGAACTGGGACCTGCTGATGAAGCAGGCCAGTTCCTTCGGCATCGGCCTGGTTTCCATGTTCATCATCGCCCAGCTAGAGCCGCGCTTCATGGCGCGCTGGGTGCCGTTGGCCTACGTGGCGGGGGTGCTGTTGCTGGTGGTGGTGGACGTGATGGGCCACAACGCCATGGGCGCCACGCGCTGGATCAACATTCCCGGGGTGATTCGCTTCCAGCCCTCGGAGTTCATGAAGATCATCATGCCGGCGACCATCGCCTGGTACCTGTCCAAGCGCACCCTGCCGCCCCATCTGAAACACGTGGCAATCAGCCTGGTGTTGATCGGTGTGCCGTTCATCCTTATCGTCCGACAACCCGACCTTGGCACGGCTTTGCTCATCCTTGCCTCCGGCGCGTTCGTGCTGTTCATGGGCGGCTTGCGCTGGCGCTGGATCATCAGCGTGGTGACGGCGGCCGTACCGGTGGCTGTGGCGATGTGGTTCTTCGTGATGCATGACTATCAGAAGCAGCGGGTCCTGACCTTCCTCGACCCCGAGAGCGATCCGCTGGGCACTGGCTGGAACATCATCCAGTCCAAGGCCGCGATCGGTTCGGGCGGGGTGTTCGGCAAGGGCTGGCTGCTGGGCACCCAGTCGCACCTGGACTTTCTGCCCGAAAGCCACACCGACTTCATCATTGCCGTACTGGGTGAGGAATTCGGCCTGGTGGGCATCTGTCTGCTGCTGATCATCTACCTGTTGCTGATCGGTCGCGGCCTGGTCATCACCGCGCAGGCTCAGACCCTGTTCGGCAAGTTGCTGGCCGGCAGCCTGACGATGACCTTCTTTGTTTATGTATTCGTCAACATCGGCATGGTAAGTGGCCTGCTGCCCGTGGTGGGTGTGCCGTTGCCCTTTATCAGCTATGGCGGAACTTCGTTGGTGACGCTGCTGTCAGCGTTTGGCGTTTTGATGTCGATCCACACGCACCGCAAATGGATCGCACAGGTTTGAAAAAGGTGAAGAATTTCATGCAAGCAGTGCGTGGCTGGGCTGCCCGTTGTATGCCGTGGATCGGCGCGATGGGGCTGCTCGGCGCTGTCCAGCAGGCCAATGCCGGCGACTATGACGGCTCGCCCAAGGTGGCCGAATTCGTTGGCGAAATGACCCGCGACTACGGCTTTGCCGGCGAGCAACTGATGGGTGTATTCCGCGAGGTGCAGCGCAAGCAGGCGATCCTCGACGCGATCTCGCGTCCGGCCGAGCGGGTCAAGCCCTGGAAGGAATACCGCCCGATGTTCATCACCGATGCGCGCATCGCCCGCGGTGTCGACTTCTGGCGCCAGCACGAAGCCGTGCTGGCCCGCGCCGAGCAGGAATACGGCGTGCCGGCCCAGTACATCGTCGCGATCATTGGCGTGGAAACCTTCTTTGGCCGCAATACCGGCAACTACCGGGTCATCGATGCCTTGTCGACGCTGGGCTTCGACTACCCGCCGCGAGCCGAATTCTTCCGCAAGGAGCTGCGAGAGTTCCTCTTGCTGGCGCGTGAGGAGCAACTCGACCCGCTCACGCTCAAGGGGTCCTATGCTGGCGCCATGGGCCTGCCGCAGTTCATGCCGAGCAGTTTTCGCAATTACGCCGTGGATTTCGACGGCGACGGCCACATCAATATCTGGAACAACCCGGATGATGCCATCGGCAGTGTGGCCAGCTATTTCAAGCGCCACGGCTGGGTTGCCGGGCAGCCCGTGGTCAGCCGGGCCCAGGTCAGTGGCGCGCGTGTCGACGAGGGCCTGACCGCTGGCATCGAGCCTGTGAAGACGGTCGGGGAGTTGCGAGCGCTGGGCTGGTCGAGTCATGATGCGCTGCGCGATGATCTGCCGGTCACGGCGTTCCGGCTCGAAGGCGACAACGGCCCCGAATACTGGATGGGCCTGAAGAACTTCTACGCGATCACGCGTTACAACCGCAGCGTGATGTATGCCATGGCGGTGCATCAGCTCTCGCAACAGCTGGTCCAGGCACGGGGCGTCAAGTAATGCGCGAATTGTTCAAAGCCAATACCTTCAAGTTGCTGACTTGCGCCGCCATCGGCGTATTGCTGGTCAGCTGTTCTTCCAGCCGTCCGACCTCGCAGGGGGGCGGCAACACCGTTCGCTCGCAGCCGGGCCTGGACATCAACCGTGCCCACAAGGACGGTGCACCCTGGTGGGACGTGGACGTCAACAAGATTCCCGACGCTACCCCGACCGTGCACACCGGCAACTACAAGGCCAACCCGTACACCGTGCTGGGCAAAACCTATTACCCGATGCAGGACTCGCGCAACTACCGCGCCGAGGGCACGGCGTCGTGGTACGGCACCAAGTTCCACGGGCAGAACACCGCCAACGGTGAGCTTTACGACCTCTACGGCATGAGCGCGGCGCACAAGACCCTGCCGCTGCCGGCCTATGTGCGGGTGACCAACCTGGCCAACGGCCGCAGCGTGATCCTGCGGGTCAACGACCGCGGGCCATTCTATTCGGATCGCATCATTGACTTGTCGTACGCCGCGGCGAAGAAGCTCGGTTACGCCGAAATCGGCACCGCCCATGTGCGCGTCGAAGGCATCGACCCGCAGCAGTGGTGGGCGCAGAAGGGCCAGCAGCCGCCATTGATGCTCAAGGAGCCGCAGGTCGCCCAGGCGCAGCCGATCCCCGCCAGCACCGGGCGTGTCGAACAATGGACCCCGCCGCCGCAGCAGCACGCTGCTCCCGTGGTGCCGGTGCAGGTGGCCGGCAACAACGTACCGGGCAACAGCGGCGGCAGCTTCCTTCAGGTCGGCGCCTTCGCCAACCCGGACGCCGCCGAGCTGTTGCGTTCGAAGTTGAGCACCATGGTCAGTGCGCCGGTGTTCATCAGTTCCATCGTGCGCAACCAGCAAACGCTGCACCGGGTACGTTTGGGGCCGATCAGCAGCCAGGGTGAAATCCAGCAGGCGCAGGACAGCATTCGCCTGGCGAACCTGGGGCAGGCCAAGCTGGTCACAGCAGACTGAAAGCGCAGTACCTTCCGGCGCGGGTTTGCCCGTGAGCAAGACGATGCCGACCTGTCGGTTTGTTCATGAATTGCCAGGTCCGGCCATGTACAATGGCGGTTTTGCCCCTTGGGGCATGGGCTGTCCGCCAGCCCCGAAGCAGACTGAAACGCCGTGGTCTCCCCACGGAACATCAGACCATTAGCGATTTACGAGAGACGGATGAACATCACCAACCTTGCCAAACGACTTTGCCTGCCCGTACTGCTGCTGATCGTGCCCGCTGCCTTTGCAGCCGAGCAGATGATGCCAGCACCTCCGCAGTTGGCAGCCAAGTCCTATGTACTCATGGATGCGTCCAGCGGCAACGTGCTGGTCGAGAACAACGGTGACGAGCGCCTGCCGCCAGCCAGCCTGACCAAGCTGATGACCGCCTACATCGCCACCCTCGACATCCGTCGTGGCCAGATCGGCGAGAACGACCCGGTGACTGTCAGCGAGAACGCCTGGCGTACCGGCGGTTCGCGCATGTTCATCAAGGTCGGCAGCCAGGTGACCGTCAGCGATCTGCTGCACGGCATCATCATCCAGTCGGGCAACGATGCCTCGGTAGCCCTTTCCGAGCACATCGCCGGCAGTGAAGACGCCTTCGCCGACATGATGAACAAGACTGCCGCCGACCTGGGCATGTCCAATTCGCACTTCATGAACCCGACCGGCCTGCCGAACCCTGAGCACTATTCTTCGGCCCACGACATGGCCCTGCTGGCGCGTGCGATCATCAACGAAGATCCGGCGCACTACGCGATCTACTCGCAGAAAGAGTTCTACTGGAACAACATCAAGCAGCCTAACCGCAACCTGCTGCTGTGGCGCGACAAGACCGTCGACGGTCTGAAGACCGGCCACACCGAGGAAGCCGGCTACTGCATGGTGGCCTCGGCCGTTCGCGATGGCCAGCGTCTGATCGCGGTGGTGTTCGGCACCAACAGCGAGCAGGCCCGTGCCGCCGAAACGCAGAAGCTGCTGACCTACGGTTTCCGCTTCTTCGAAACCCAGACCTTCTACCAGAAGGGTACCGAGCTGACTCAGGCGCCGGTCTGGAAGGGCGCAACCGCTCAAGTCAAGGCGGGTCTGGCCAACGACCTGACCATGACCATGCCTAAAGGCCAATTGAAACGCCTCCAGGCTTCGATGACCATGAACCCGCAGCTGACCGCTCCGATCGCCAAAGGTGACGTGATCGGTAAAGTGGAAGTCAAACTGGACGAGAAAGTGGTGCACAGCGCCGACCTGATCGCCCTGGATGGCGTCGAGGAAGGTGGTTTCTTCCGCCGTATGTGGGATAGCATCCGCCTGTTCTTCTACGGTTTGTTCAACTGATACGTGACCGGCCATGCCCCCGTGCAACCGCTCGGGGGCATTGTTGTTGCCACGCCTTACGAGGGCGTACGCGCCATGAGCGAAGCTGACGTCAAGTCGCACAAAATCGAGTTCCCCTGCGCCGATTACCCGATCAAGGTCATCGGCGATACCGTTGTCGGCTTCAAGGACATGGTCATCGAGGTCCTGAGCAAGCACGCCAAGGTCGACCTGTCCACCCTGGCCGAGCGCCAGAGCAAGGAAGGCAAGTACACCACGGTACAGCTGCACATCGTCGCCGAGAGCGAGAACCAGCTGCACGACATCAACAGTGCCCTGCGTGCCACCGGCATCGTGAAAATGGTACTGTGATGCCCGTGTCCCTCGGTTTTCGCGATCTTGGCCTGCAGCCCTATGAACCGGTGCTGGAAGCCATGCGTCGCTTTACCGAGCAGCGCGGCCCGGACAGCCAGGACGAAGTCTGGCTGGTCGAGCATCCCGCGGTCTTCACCCAGGGCCAGGCCGGCAAGGCCGAGCACCTGCTGATACCGGGCGATATCCCGGTGGTGCAGACCGACCGCGGCGGTCAGGTCACCTACCACGGCCCCGGCCAGTTGGTCGCCTACCTGCTGCTGGACGTGCGTCGCCTGGGTTTTGGCGTGCGCGAGCTGGTCAGCCGCATCGAGAGTACGCTCATCGAACTGCTCGCCAGCTACGGCGTGCAGGCGCTGGCCAAGCCCGACGCCCCTGGCGTCTATGTCGATGGCGCGAAGATCGCGTCACTTGGCCTTCGAATCCGCAATGGCCGTTCGTTCCACGGCCTTGCCCTGAACGTGGACATGGACCTTGCGCCATTCCGCCGAATCAACCCCTGCGGGTATGCGGGGCTGGCCATGACCCAGCTGCGCGACCTGGCAGGCCCGATCGAACTTGACGAGGTCAGGACAAGGCTGCGTGGACAGCTGGTCAGGCACCTCGACTATGCTGAGCAGACGACCCTCACGGGCGGAATCGACTGATTATGACAACTGTGCAAGAAGCCGTGCCGAACTTGATCGCGACGCAAGACGTCACCCCACGCCCTGCCCCCAAGAAAGTGGAAGCCGGGGTCAAGCTGCGTGGCGCCGATAAGGTCGCGCGCATCCCGGTGAAAATCATCCCCACCGACGAACTGCCGAAGAAACCCGACTGGATCCGCGTGCGCATCCCGGTTTCGCCGGAAGTCGACCGCATCAAGCAACTGCTGCGCAAGCACAAGCTGCACAGCGTCTGCGAAGAGGCATCCTGCCCTAACCTGGGCGAGTGCTTCTCCGGTGGTACCGCGACCTTCATGATCATGGGTGATATCTGCACCCGTCGCTGCCCGTTCTGCGACGTTGGCCATGGTCGTCCGAAGCCGCTGGACCTCGATGAGCCGAAGAACTTGGCGGTCGCCATTGCCGATTTGCGCCTGAAGTACGTGGTGATCACCTCGGTAGACCGCGACGACCTGCGTGATGGTGGTGCCCAGCACTTTGCCGATTGCATCCGCGAAATCCGCGCCCTGTCCCCAGGCGTGCAGTTGGAAACCCTGGTACCGGACTACCGCGGGCGTATGGACGTAGCGCTGGAAATCACCGCGCAAACGCCGCCTGATGTGTTCAACCACAACCTCGAGACCGTGCCGCGTCTGTACAAGGCCGCGCGTCCTGGGTCGGACTACGACTGGTCGCTGGACTTGCTGCAGAAGTTCAAGCAACTGGTGCCGCACGTCCCCACCAAGTCGGGCCTGATGCTCGGCCTGGGCGAGACCGACGAGGAGGTCATCGAGGTGATGCACCGCATGCGCGAGCATGACATCGACATGCTGACCCTCGGCCAGTACCTGCAGCCGTCGCGCAGCCACTTGCCGGTGCAGCGTTTCGTGCACCCCGACACCTTCGCCTGGTTCGCCGAGGAAGGCTACAAGATGGGCTTCAAGAACGTGGCCTCCGGCCCGCTGGTGCGCTCGTCCTACCACGCCGACCAGCAGGCTCACGAAGCCAAGATCAAGCTCTGATCGGGGCTGAGCTGAACATGCCGATGCACGCCGGAAGGCGGCATCGGCATTTTTGTTTTCCGGGGCAGCGCTGCCTATGTGCGTCCTTCATTACCCCCGTTAGAGTGGCCAGCCCTCATATGCAAGGAATCGCACGATGAACTGTCTTGAAACCCCGGTCTTCAGCCTGCCCAGGGCATTGCCCGGCAACGCCTGCTTCGCAATTGTCGCGCCAGCGGGGCCTGCACGGCTGGATGTGGGCAAGGCGCGTCAATGGTTCGAGCAGCGCGGCTTGCGTTGCCGCATCTACCCGGGCGCGCTACAGGCGGACGGCTACCTGGCAGGCAGTGACGCGCAACGCGTGCGTGACCTGCACGACGCCTTCGCTGACCCTCGGATCGACGCGATTCTGTGCATGCGAGGTGGCTATGGCAGCATGCGGCTGCTTGATCGGCTGGATTTCGAGCTGATTCGTCGCCACCCCAAACCCTTGATCGGCTACAGCGACATCACCGCCCTGCACACGGCAATCCAGCGCCATGCCGGGTTGCTCACCTTCCATGGCGGGATGCTCAATGCCGACCTGCTCGGTGCCAAGCTCGAGCCGACCGTCAGTTCGTTGTTCCAGCAATTGCAGGGGCAGCTCGGGCGAGGCGATGCCATCGAGCACCCGGCGGCGTTTGGCCTGACGACCGTGGTCCGTGGTGTCGCCAGCGGGCGGTTGGTGGGTGGCAACCTGTCGATGCTTGGGGCGACTCAAGGCACCTTGGCGCAGATCGATACCCACGGCAGCATCCTGTTCATCGAGGACGTCAACGAGCCCCTGTACCGGGTGGACCGCCTGCTGACCCAGTTGCGTCTGGCTGGCACGCTGGAGGGGGTCAAGGGTGTGCTGGTGGGAGACTTTGCGGGGATCACGGTGACGGCGTTGGCGCCATTGCTCAGAGACGTATTCGGGCCGCTTGAGGTGCCGGTACTGGCAGGATGGCGCAGTGGACACTGTGATCCGAATGTCTGCCTGCCGCTGGGGGCGCAGGTGCGGCTGGACAGTGATGTACAGAAGCTTGTGCTGGAGCAGGCGTTGTTCACAGCCTGAAGCTATAGGGGCTGCACAAGCAGCCCCACTACTCTCTAGGGCCGCAGGCTATCGAGCAGCTTGTGCGTCGGATACCCATCAGCCGGCCAGCCTTGGGCCTGCTGAGCATTGCGAATGGCTTTGCGGGTGTTGGCACCGATGATGCCATCGGCGTTACCGGCTTCGTGCCCGCTGGCATTGAGCAGGTTCTGCAGCTCCATGCGCTCGCTGCGGCTCAGTGGCAGGTCGTCCTTCGGCCACGAACCGGCAATGAAACCCCAGCCCGAGAAGCGATCACCCAGCAGGCTTACCGCCAGCGCGTAGGACGAGGAATTGTTGTACTTCAGGATTGCGCGGAAGTTGTCCAGTACCAGGAATGCCGGTCCGCGCGCGCCTGCTGGAAGCAATAGCGCTGCCGAGAGCTGGTTGCTGCCGCTGGGCAGTTGGGTGCCGGTCGGCAGTGTCACACCCAGGCTCAACCATTCGCTGACCGACTTGCGTTGGGCGCCGTCTGCCAGCCAGTAATCGAAGTCTGCCGGCACCTGAACCTCGAAACCCCAAGGCTGGCCACGCTTCCAGCCCGAGCTTTGCAGGTAGTGCGCGGTGGAGGCCAGGGCGTCTGCCGTGCTGTTCCAGATGTCGCGGCGGCCATCGCCGTCGAAGTCCACCGCGTGGGTGTTGTAGGTGGTAGGGATGAACTGGGTCTGCCCCATTGCACCGGCCCAGGAGCCGCGCATGGCCTCGGGCTGAATGTCGCCGTTCTGGAGGATCTGCAGGGCTGCGATCAATTGGTCCTGGGCGAAGGTCGGGCGGCGGCCCTCATAGGCTAGGGTGGCCAGCGAGCGAATCACCGACTTGTTGCCCTGGAACTGTCCGAAATTGCTCTCCATGCCCCATACGGCAACCAGTACCTGGCGGTCGACGCCATAACGTTGCTCGATACGGCCGAGTAGCTCGGCGTGCTGTTCCAGCAGTTTCTTGCCGTTGCGCACGCGCAGGGGCGACAACGCACCGTCGAGATATTCCCAGACCGGGCGGGAGAACTCAGGCTGGCTGCGATCGGCCTTGATCACGTCCATGTCGGGCGTCACGCCAACGAATGCACGGTCGAAGGTGCTTGGGCTGATACCAGCTTGCAGCGCTTGTTGGCGGAAGCCCGCCTGCCATTGGGCGAAGGTCTGCAACGGTTGGATTTCGCTGCTGGCGTCAGTAGCGGTGCCGGGCAGGGTAACGTTCGGAGCGGGCTGGGCAGGGGCCAGCGGCAGGGCGTCGGCAGCGGTGGGTTTTTCCGCGCAGGCGACGAGCAGGATGAAGCTGGAGGCCGCGATCAGCTGGCGGGTGCGCCAGCGCTGGGAAAGACTGAAGGACATGCACAGATCCAGTTTTGCAGTTCAGGTGCCGACCATATCATGCCTGCGCCGTTTTCAGGCGGCCAGAAAGCAAGAAGCCTCCCAATCTCTCGATTGGAAGGCTTCGCGGCGGTAGCTGCCCTTGCCCTTTTCCGGTCGTTCCTGGCGGCAGCGGAACAGGGGTTGGGCGATGATCGACTTGGCCTTGTTGGGGCCGTGTTTTTTCGGCTTCTTGCTCATGGCGGGGTTCCCAGGTTGGATGAACTTGGGGGCGGACTTTATGGCCTAGGCGAACGGGGAGCCAATTGATTGTGTGTATTGACGTTGAGTGACGACCTGTGACACCCCTGTGGGAGCGGGCTCGCCCGCGAACACCGGCGCAGCCGGTGCCACTCACCGCGTTGCCTGGTTCGTGGGCAAGTCGGGGCGCCGAACCGCCGCCCCCACAGTAGTCCCAATTATTCCGAAGGCAGTGCCAGACGCTGCCCGGCCATCAACAGCGACAGCCGCGACAGCCCGGTCCACGGCGAACCCTCGGCCTGGCCTTTGATCTGTGCGTCGATGCGTTGGGCATCCTGCAGCAGTTGCGCCCAACGTTGCGCTGACAGGCGCTGCAGTGCTTTGCTGACCAGAGGACGGCGTTTGTCCCACACGGGCGGGCGCGCCTGGCTGAAGGCCTTGTCCAGCGGTACACCCTGGCTGAACTGCTGGGCCAGCCCCGCCAGCAGGCGCAGCTCGCGGGCCAGCGCCCACAGAATGACCGGCGGCTCGACCCCCTCGCCACGCAGCCCTTCGAGCATGCGCAGGGCATGTCCGGCCTCGCCGTTGAGGATGGCATCGACCAGGCCGAAGACATCGAAGCGGGCGCTGTCGGCGACGGCGGCCTGAACGGTCTCGACGGTGATCTGGTTGCCCTCGGCGAGCAGCTTGAGCTTCTCGATCTCCTGGGCGGCCGCCAGCAGGTTGCCCTCGACCCGTGCGGCGATCAGGTCGACGGCATCGCGCTGTGCCGACAGCCCGGCCTGGGACAGGCGCTGATTGATCCATTGCGGCAATTGCTGGGCGTCCACCGGCCAGATCTGGATGAACTGGCAGTGTTCGCCTTCGATGATGGCCTTGCCCCACTTGGTCTTCTGCGCGCTACCGTCGAGCTTGGGCAGGCTGACCAGCAGCAGCGTGTCTTCGGCAGGATTGGCGCAATACTCCATGAGCGCGGCAGCGCCCTTGTCGCCGGGTTTGCCCGACGGCAGGCGTAACTCCAGCAGACGACGTTGGGCGAACAACGACAGGCTGGCACCGGCCAGCAGCAGGCTGCCCCAGTCGAAATTGGCATCGGCGCTGAACACCTGGCGTTCATCGAAGCCCTGTTGGCGCGCGGCGGTGCGAATGGCGTCGGCGGCTTCCTGGCACAGCAGCGGATCGTCGCCACTGACCACATAGACCGGGGCCAGTGTGCCTTGCAGGTGCTTGTTGAGTTGGGCGGGAGAAAGCTTCATGGGATGGGCGGGGCACCAGCGGTGCCCCGTTCAGGCTCAATGGGCCGGGACTTCCAGCGGCGATTGCTGGGGCGTGTTGTCCTGAATGCGCTGGGCCTCTTTCAGGGCTTCGGCTTCGGCGCGTGCACGCTCGTCAGCCTTGCGCTGAAGGTGCGCCAGGTGTTCCGGAGTAAGCTGCTGCAGGCGGACCATCATGCCCTGCACCAGGTCGCGACGCATTTCCTGGCGAACCTGAGTGGCTTCCTGGGTGGAGCCGGTGATGTTGTTGCCGTCGTAGACATAGATCTTGCGTACTTCCAGCTTGTCTGCGAGCAGTACTGCATCGTTCTGACCTTGAACCTCGTAGTTCAGCACGGTGGTCAGCTCGTATTCAGCAGAGCGGCTGCCGCCGGAGTAGGTCGCCGCGCGCTGGCTGTCCTGCTCGTTGGTCAGTACCAGTTTGTAGGGCGCGCCGGCCTGGACCTTGACACCACTGTTCTGCAGGGTCTGGCGCAGTTGGGTGACGGTCTCGCCGTAGGCGTTACGTGCACCGAGGTCCAGCTCCTTGAGGGCAATTTCGTTGGTGCCGGTACCGCGCAGCTGGAAACCGCAGGCACTGAGCACGGCGGCCAGGCCTATTACCAGCAGATTGCGTTTGATCATGTTGTTGCTCCCTTGTGGGCCTGTTCCGCCCGCCCCGCGTCTAAGGGGCGGGCGTTGCCATCAGTTGGCGACGATGTTGACCAGTTTGCCCGGTACCACGATGACCTTGCGGATGGTCAGGCCATCGAGGAAGCGCAGGACATTGTCGTTGTTACGGGCGGCGGCTTCGATTTCCTCGCGGCTGGCGGCAGCGGGCATTTCGACCTGGCCACGCAGCTTGCCGTTGACCTGGACCACCAGGGTGATGGTGTCCTGTACCAGCGCGCTTTCGTCGACGGTCGGCCAGCCAGCATCGATCACCGCCTGGGTGTGGCCCAGTTCCTTCCACAGTGCGTGAGAGAGGTGCGGGGTGATCGGTGCCAGCAACAGGGTGACGGCCTCCAGGCCTTCCTGCAGCAGGGCGCGATCCTGTTCGCTGGCTTGCGGAGCCTTTTCCAGGACATTCATCAGGGTCATCACCTGGGCGATGGCGGTGTTGAACTTGTGGAACTGACCCACGTCGGTGCTGGCTTGCTTGATTGCTGCGTGGATGCCGCGGCGGATGACCTTCTGTGCGTCGTCCAGGGCAGCGATGTCCAGCTTGCCTGGCAGGCCCTGGGCAACATGGCCGTGAGCCAGGCGCCAGACACGGCGCAGGAAGCGGCTCGCGCCTTCGACACCGGAGTCGGACCACTCCAGGCTCATGTCGGGCGGCGAGGCGAACATCATGAACAGACGGCAGGTGTCGGCGCCGTAGGCGTCGATCATGGCCTGCGGGTCGACGCCGTTGTTCTTCGACTTCGACATCTTCTCGGTGCCGCCGATTTCCACCGGCAGGCCGTCGGTCTTCAGGCGTGCGCCGATGATCTTCGCCTTGGCATCGCGCTCGACCTCGACGTCGGCCGGGTTGAACCAGTCACGGCCGCCGTTGCTGGCGACGCGGTAGTAGGTTTCGGCGACGACCATGCCTTGGGTCAGCAGGTTCTTGAACGGCTCGTTCGAGGTGACCAGGCCTTCGTCGCGCATCAGCTTGTGGAAGAAGCGTGCGTAAAGCAGGTGCAGGATGGCGTGTTCGATACCGCCGATGTACTGGTCGACCGGCAGCCAGTGGTTGGCCGCTTTCGGGTCGACCAGGCCACCCTCGTAGTTGGGCGAGGCGTAGCGGGCGAAGTACCAGGACGATTCGACGAAGGTGTCCATGGTGTCGGTTTCGCGCTTGGCCGCGGTGCCGCATTTCGGGCAGGTGCACTCATAGAACTCGGGCATGCGCGCCAGTGGCGAGCCAGCGCCGTCCGGCACTACGTTCTCTGGCAGCACGACCGGGAGCTGGTCTTCCGGCACCGGCACGTCGCCGCAGGACGGGCAGTGGATGATCGGGATCGGGCAGCCCCAGTAGCGCTGGCGGCTGATACCCCAGTCGCGCAGGCGGAACTGGGTGCGCGACTTGCCGAGGTCCTTGCGGATCAGCGCGGCTTCGATGGCGTCGAAGGCGCCGGCGAAGTCCAGGCCGTCGAACTCGCCGGAGTTGATCAGTTGGCCGTGCTCGCCATAGGCGGCCAGCCATTCGCTGCCGACTTCGTCGCCAGCGCTGGTGCGCACCACGGCCTTGACCGGCAGGTTGTACTTTTGAGCGAACTCGAAGTCGCGCTCGTCATGGGCCGGAACAGCCATCACCGCGCCATCGCCGTAGTGCATCAGCACGTAATTGGCGACCCAGACCGGCAGCTTCTCGCCGGTGAGCGGGTGCTCGACCAGCAGCGAGGTGGCCATGCCTTTCTTTTCTTGCGTGGCCATGTCGGCCTCGGCCACGCTGCCGCTCTTGCATTCGTCGATGAATGCTTGCAGCGCCGGGTTGCCCTGGGCGGCCTGGGTGGCCAGCGGGTGCTCGGCGGCGACGGCAACGTAGGTGGCGCCCATCAGAGTGTCGGGACGCGTGGTGAAGACCTTCAGCGCGCCCTCGTGACCGATGCTCGCCTGGTCGTAGGGGAATTGCACTTCCATGCCACGCGACTTGCCGATCCAGTTGCGCTGCATGGTCTTGACCTGCTCGGGCCAGCCCGGCAGCTCGTCGAGGCTTTCCAGCAGCTCGTCGGCGTAGTCGGTGATGCGGAAGTAGTACATCGGGATTTCGCGCTTCTCGATCAGCGCGCCAGAACGCCAGCCGCGGCCATCGATGACCTGCTCGTTGGCCAGCACGGTCTGGTCGGCCGGGTCCCAGTTCACGGTCCCGTTCTTGCGATAGATCACGCCTTTTTCGAACAGGCGGGTGAACAGCCACTGCTCCCAGCGGTAGTAGTCCGGCTTGCAGGTGGTGACTTCACGCGACCAGTCGAAGGCCAGACCCAGGCTCTTGAGCTGGGTCTTCATGTATTCGATGTTTTCGTAGGTCCACTTGGCCGGGGCGACGTTGTTCTTCATCGCCGCGTTTTCCGCCGGCATGCCGAAGGCATCCCAGCCCATCGGCTGCAGGACATTCTTGCCCAGCATGCGCTGGTAGCGGGCAATGACGTCGCCGATGGTGTAGTTGCGCACGTGGCCCATGTGTAGCTTGCCGCTCGGGTACGGGAACATCGATAGGCAATAGTAAGTATCCTTGCCTTGCTGTTCGGTGACAGCGAACGATTGTTGCTCGTCCCAGAAGTTCTGGGCGGCGGCTTCTAAATCACGGGGCTGGTATTGTTCGTGCATGGCTACTTTTGCTGAGAGTGAAGAGACCTTGTTTCCAGGCAGCGCAACCTCGCTGCGTCCGGCACTCCGGTGTCGATGAGAGTGAACGGCCTAGCATACATGAGCGTCGCGCGTCGTGGGAAACCCAGAATGCGATTGACGCCGCGCGGGCCGTTTGTCGCAGCGGGCTGCTGCTTTTTTCAGTGCCGCTAAGCTCATCTATGGGGGGAGATATTCTTACCTTCAATGAGGTGAACGGATGGGAGAGTCGCAGCTAACCGCAATCAAACCGGAGCTATACGAACGCCTGATCGACCGACTGGGCCTGGCACTCGAAGTGGCCAGAACCTCGGTGCGACTGCGCGACGAAATGCCAGCAGAATTGGAGCTGCGCGGCCTGAGCCCCGCGGAGTTCCAGGTGATCAAGGCTTATCTGGACACGCTTCCGGAGAGCCGTTTCGCCAGTGCCGGCGCCTACCCTCAGCCGGAGTCGGGCAAGGGCAAGATCGTCTGGCTCAAGGACCGGCAGCGCCCCGCTGCAATGGACAGATCCAGAACGCAACCTTCCCGATAGCCGTTCAGGACACCAGGCCCGCGTCGTTTCGTGACGCTTCTTCGATACACCACTCTGATCGACGCCGGTCGCGCACTTGTTGCCCGGCGTCGATCCTCTTAGGCTGCACCTCTTCTATTGAGGTGCGCGCATGCCGATTCGTTTTTTCGTCAAGCAGTGGCTTATGCCGCCGGGCTTGCTGTTCCTGTTGCTGCTGGCAGCTTGGTGGCTGCGCAAGCGCCGCCCGCGCCTGGCCGGGTTGTGCTTTGTCATCGGGCTGGCGGGCTTGTGGCTGATGAGCCTGCCGTTGGTGGTACAGGAGTCGGCACGGGCGTTGGAAACCGAGGCACCCCTGGCACTGGATGAGTGGGCCGGGTTGGCTGCGCGTGCCGATGCCATCGTGATCCTGGGCGCAGGCCGGGAGCGTGGCGATCCGGCCTGGGGCGGACAGGACCAGCCCGCTGGCACGGCGTTGGAGCGCATGCGATATGCGGCGCAGTTGGCCAAGGCTTCGGGCTTGCCGGTGCTGACCACCGGCGGCCTGCACTACGGCACGCCGCCGAGCGAGGCGCAACTGATGGCCGATCGGCTCAAGGCTGACTTCGGGGTGGATGTGGCCTGGAAGGAAGAGGCCAGCCGCACGACCTGGGAAAACGCTCGTTTCAGCGCCGATGTTCTGCAGCCGTTGGGCCTGCGCCGTGTGGTGGTGGTGACCCAGGCCTGGCACATGCAACGCTCACGCTGGAGCTTCGAGCAGGTGGGGTTCGAAGTGGTGCCCGCGCCAGTGGGGTTCCTGGGGGGCGATCATGCACGACCGTTTGCCGGGCTGCTGCCGGAAAGCCGGGCGATCTGGCAGAGCGGGCAGTTGCTCAACGAGGCGGTAGGGCTGCTGGGATATCGATTGTTCTATTGATGTGGCAAACGCTGTGCTGGTCTCTTCAAGGGGAGCGCGCGCCCACAGGCACTGGGTCCTTAAGACCTTGCAGTGCCTGTGGGAGCGGGCTTGCCCATGAAAAAAGCCCGTTAGAGGGCTCTGGCGATCCTGGCTGCCAGCAGCGCCCAGCCCATCAGCAGCACGCAGACGATTGCCAATGGCCACGAGCGCCACTGCAGGTAAGGCGTGAGCTGCTGCATCGGCACCACATCACCATACAGAATCGCCTTCTGGAACTGCGGAATCTGGGTGGTGATCCTGCCGAACGGGTCGATCAGGGCCGTTACACCATTGTTGGTGGCGCGGATCATCCAGCGGCCCGCCTCGAGTGCGCGCATCTGTGCCATCTGCAGGTGCTGTAACGGGCCGATCGAGGTGCCGAACCAGGTGTCGTTGCTGATGGTCAGCAGCAGATCGCTCTGTGCTGCCAGCTCTGCGGCGAATTCCGGGTAGACCACTTCGTAGCAAATGTACGGCGCTATCTGATAGCCCTTGGCCTGCAGCAGAGGCTGGTCTTCCGGCCCGCGGGCGAAGTCGGACATCGGCAGGTTGAAGAACTCGATCAGCCCGCGCAGCACGTCCTGCAGCGGTACGTACTCGCCAAATGGCACCAGCTTCTGCTTGAGGTAGGTGCCGTCGCCTTCGCCGGTCACGGTGATGCCGTTGTAGTAGCGGCGCTGGTGGTGCACCACTTCGCGGATCGGCACCCCGGTGATCAGCGCCGAATGACGGCCAGAGGCGAAGCTGCCCATCATGTCGATGTAGCCCTGGGCCTGGTCCTTGAGCACCGGTACTGCGGTCTCGGGCCAGATCAACAGGTCGACCGGCTTGGAGCTCAGGCTCATGTCGCGGTACAGCGCCAGTTGGGCGTTGACGTGGGCCGGGTCCCATTTCAGGTCCTGCTCGACGTTACCCTGCACCGCAGCCACTTTCAGTGGCTCGCCGGCCGGTCGGGTCCAGGCGTGGTCCTTGAGTGCCAGGCCGATGCCCCACGGGGCGACCAGCAGCAGTGCGCCCACCGCGAGGAAGGCCGGGCGTGCCCGCAAACGGTGCAGGTTGCACAGCAGTGCGGCAGACAGCGCCAGGGCGAAGGAAATCAGCCAGACGCCCCCCAGTGGCGCAAGCCCCGCCAGCGGACCTTCAAGCTGGCTGTAGCCGGCGTAGAGCCAGGGGAAACCAGTCAGGAACCAGCCGCGGAACGCCTCCTGTAACAGCCACAGGGCGGCGAAGCACAGGGCGTCAGCCAGTGGTGCCTCGTTGCGCCGCAGCCAGCGCGCCCAGAGCCAGGCGGGCAGGGCGAAGAACCAGGCGATGGCGGCGAAGAATGCCACCAGCAGCAGGATCGCCAGCAAGGGCGACGCCCCGCCGTAGGTATTGATGCTGACGTAGATCCAGCTGGTGCCAGCGCCATACAGGCCGAACCCATAGCACCAGCCGCGACCCAAAGCCTGGCGCGGGCTGAGCTCGCGCAGGCCAAGGTAGAACAGCATGATCGCCAGCAAGGCGATCGGCCAGATGTCGAAGGGCGCCAGGGCCAGGGAGGTGGAAGCGCCGGCCACCATGGCCAGCAGGTTACCGGGCCAGCCGGGGCGGGTGATCCAGCGCATGTTCGTCCTTAGCGGGTGATCGGGGTCAGGCGCAGCAAGTGTATCCGGCGGCTGTCGGCATTGAGGATGCGGAAGCGATAGGCGCCGATTTCGGTGGTCTCGTTGCGCTTTGGCAGGTGACCAAAGGCGCTCATGACCAGGCCGCCGACAGTGTCGAACTCATCGTCGGAGAACTCGCTGTCGAAGAACTCGTTGAAGTTCTCGATCGGCGTGAGCGCTTTTACCAGGAAGTCGCCACTGGGCAGCGGCTTGATGTAGCTGTCTTCCTCGACGTCGTGCTCGTCCTCGATGTCGCCGACGATCTGCTCGAGCACGTCCTCGATGGTTACCAGGCCCGCGACGCCGCCGTATTCGTCGATGACGATGGCCATGTGATTGTGGTTGGCGCGGAACTCGCGCAGCAGCACGTTCAGGCGCTTGGACTCCGGCACGAAGGTGGCCGGGCGCAGCAGGTCCTTGATGTTGAAGCTGTCGCCGTTCTCCTTGAGGATCAGCGGCAGCAGGTCCTTGGCCAGCAGGATCCCGAGCACATCGTCATGGCTTTCACCGATCACCGGGTAGCGCGAGTGCGCGGCGTCGATCACCGCCGGCAGGAATTCGCGTGGGGACTGGCTGGCCTTGATGCTGATCATCTGCGAGCGCGGGACCATGATGTCGCGTACCTGCAGGTCAGCGACCTGGATGGCACCTTCGACGATGGTCAACGCTTCGCTGTCGAGCAGCTTGTTCTGATGGGCTTCGCGCAGCAGCTCGAGGAGCTCCTGGCGGTTTTTCGGCTCATGGGCAAAAGCCTGGGTCAGTTTACCCAGCCAGGACTTCTGCCCGTTGCTCGATCGATCTTCGCTCATGGCGGTTTACTCGTGTTCCTTTGCAGTGATCAAGGGGTGATTGAATCGGTGTCGTCATCGGCGTACGGGTCAGGATGACCCAGTTCGGCCAGCAATTCGCGTTCCAGGGCTTCCATTTCCTCGGCCTCATCGTCGTCGATGTGGTCGTAGCCGAGCAGGTGCAGGCAGCCGTGAATGACCAGGTGCGCCCAGTGTGCCTCCAGCGCCTTGCCTTGTTCGCTGGCTTCGCGCTCGACCACCGGCACGCAGATGACCAGGTCGCCCAGCAGCGGAATATCCAGCAGTTCATCGGGCACGTCAGCAGGGAAGGACAATACGTTGGTCGCGTAGTCCTTGTGCCGGTAGGTGTTGTTCAGTTCGCGGCCCTCGGCCTCGTCGACCAGGCGGATGGTCATTTCCGAGTCGGCGCTGCGCTGGCGCAATGCCAGCTCGCACCAGCGGCGGAATGCCGCGTCGTCCGGGGCGGGGGTATCGGTGGCCCGTTGCAGATCGAGTTCAAGCATCTTTGGCGGGCGCCTCGGGCTTGGCCTGACGGGCTTCGAAGCGATCGTAGGCTTCGACGATGCGCTGCACCAGCGGATGGCGTACCACGTCCTTGGGCTGGAAATGGGTGAAACTGATGCCCGGGACGTCCCTGAGCACTTCGATCACGTGGGCCAGCCCCGACTTGGTGCCACGCGGCAGGTCGACCTGAGTGATGTCGCCGGTGATCACAGCAGTCGAGCCGAAGCCGATGCGGGTGAGGAACATCTTCATCTGCTCGAGGGTGGTGTTCTGGCTTTCGTCGAGGATGATGAAACTGTTGTTCAGCGTGCGGCCGCGCATGTAGGCCAGCGGGGCGATCTCGATCACCTGGCGCTCGATCAGCTTGGCCACGTGCTCGAAGCCGAGCATCTCGTAGAGGGCGTCGTACAGCGGGCGCAGGTAAGGGTCGATCTTCTGGGCCAGGTCGCCGGGCAGGAAGCCGAGCTTCTCGCCGGCTTCGACCGCCGGGCGTACCAGCAGGATGCGGCGCACCTGCTCGCGCTCCAGCGCATCGACGGCGCAGGCCACGGCCAGGTATGTCTTGCCGGTGCCGGCCGGGCCGATGCCGAAGTTGATGTCGTTGGCCAGGATTTCCTTGACGTAGCGCTGCTGGTTGGCCCCGCGCGGGCGGATGTTGCCCTTGCGCGTGCGCAGCGAGACGCTGACTTCGTTGACGGCGGGATTGTCGATGTTCTCGACCGCCGACTCCTGGAGATAGAGGTGGACCGTTTCCGGCGACAGGTCGGTGGCCTTGGTCTCGCGATAGAGACGGCGCAGCAGCTGTTCGGCGGCGGAGGTGGTCTTGGGCTCGCCGATCAGTTCGAACTGATTGCCGCGGTTGCGGATCTCGATGGCCAGGCGTTGTTCGATCAGGCGCAGGTGCTCGTCGAACTGGCCACACAAGTTGGCGAAACGGTGGGCCTCGAAGGGTTCGAGGGTGAAGCGATGGGGTTGTATGGGTGCGTTCAAGGTCGGTTCAAGGCGCTCGACGAGGGATATGAACTCAAGAATAACCCTTGAGCGACAGTGGCGAAAGATCTGAAACGATCAAGGGCAAGGCTGACAGTCTGCCAGCACCATTTGACGATTGGATGATCGGATCAGGGCAGCGGCGAGAACGGCGTGCGCCCTTCGGCGCTTTGCAGCTCCAGAAGGTACTTGCGGAAGATCTGCCCGAGCACTTGCGTGGCATGCTCGAGTTCGTCGCGGGGCATCTGCTCGGTGACTTCGTCGGCCATGTCCAGCGCGTCTTCGGCGCCGTTGACCGCAGCGATCTTCAGCAGGATATAGGCCTGGACGTTGTTGGCCTTGACCCCCTCGCCATGGAAGAACATGCCGCCCAGACGATACTGGGCCTGGGCGTGGCCCTGCAGCGAGGCTTTCTCGAACCAGTTCAGTGCCTTGTTCAGGTCCTTGGGGGCCTGGTTGCCGGTGTAGTAGAACTCGCCCAGTTCATACTGCGCCTGGGCATCGCCGGATTCCGCACTTTGCGCGCAGGCTTTCAGCGCATTCTCCAGGTCTTGCGGCTGGGCATTGAGAGTGCAGCGGCCCGTCGCTGGAATCAGCAACGAGTTACCGCCCTCTGCCAGGACCAGCAGGGGCTGAAGAAGCAACAGGCAGCCCAGGGTGAGGGCGCGGCCGGTGCGGTTCATGGGGATCGACTTACCTCTGCAAAGCTGCGGCCAATGTCTCTGGTGGCACATTATGGGATAAGCAGCGCCAACCTTACAAAGTTTTACTCGAAATTCTGCATCGAGGTGTATTTGTGCGACTTGTGATGGGGCTCACGTTTTGCTCTGAAGCAGCCTCATCGCGGGACAAACCCACCTCCACAGACGGTAGCAGTGGAGGTGGGCTTGTCCCGCGATGAGGCCATCAGGTGGGTCACTTCAGCTTGGCAAATGCCCGCTCGGCCGCATCCAGGGTGATCTGCAGCTCTTTCTCGCCATGGGCGATGGAGGTGAAGCCCGCTTCGAACGCACTCGGTGCCAGGTACACACCGCCCTCGAGCATCAGGTGGAAGAAGCGCTTGAAGCGCTCTGCGTCGCTGGCCATCACATCGTCGAAGGTGACGATGTCGTCGGCACCGGTGAAGTACAGGCCGAACATCGCACCTGCCTGGGTGGTGACGAACGGCACGCCGGCAGCATCGGCGCGTTGTTGCAGGCCGTCGAGCATGCGGCTGGTGAAGGCGCTCAGCTCGTCGTGGAAGCCCGGGCGGCTGATCAGCTTGAGGGTGGTCAGGCCGGCGGCCATCGCCAGCGGGTTGCCCGACAGGGTGCCTGCCTGGTAGACCGGGCCGAGCGGGGCGATGCAACCCATGATCTCGCGCTTGCCGCCGAAGCAGCCTACCGGCATGCCGCCACCGACGATCTTGCCGAAGGTCGACAGGTCCGGGGTAATGCCGTAGTGGCCCTGGGCGCCACCCAGCGATACGCGGAAACCGGTCATCACTTCATCGAAAATCAGCACCACACCGTGCTTGTCGCACAGCGCGCGCAGGCCTTCGAGGAAGCCTGGCGCCGGCGGTACACAGTTCATGTTGCCGGCTACCGGCTCGACGATGATGCAGGCCACTGTCTGGCCAACGTCGGCGAGGGTCTTCTCGACGGCTGCGATGTCGTTGAACGGCAGGGTCAGTGTGTGCTTGGCGAAGTCGGCCGGCACGCCCGCCGAGCTCGGCACGCCTTGGGTGAGCAGGCCGGAACCGGCTTTGACCAGCAGGCTGTCGGAGTGGCCGTGGTAGCAGCCTTCGAACTTGATGATCGCATCGCGACCGGTGTAGCCACGGGCCAGGCGAATGGCGCTCATGGTGGCTTCGGTGCCCGAACTGACCATGCGCACCATCTCCATGGACGGCACGATCGAGCAGACCAGGTCGGCCATCTCGGTTTCCATGGCGGTCGGCGCACCGTACGACAGGCCGTGCTCCAGCTGACGGCGTACCGCGTCCAGTACGTCCGGGTGACCGTGGCCGAGGATCATCGGGCCCCAGGAACCGACGTAGTCGACGTAGCGCTTGTCGTCTTCATCGACCACATAGGCGCCTTCGGCATGTTTGAAGAACAGCGGGGTGCCGCCGACGCTCTTGAAGGCGCGCACCGGCGAGTTGACGCCGCCGGGAATGTGCTTCTGGGCTTGGGCGAACAGGGTTTCGGAACGGGACATGGGATCTTCTCTCGAAATCAGGAAGCGAACAGGGCGTTGAAGGCGCGGGCGCGGCGGGTGACTTCCTGCGCGCTGTCGGCACCGAACAGGCCGTGGATCACCGCCAGCAGGTCGGCTCCATGGGCGACCAGCGGGGCGGCGTTGTCGAGGGTGATACCACCGATCACTGCGATCGGCAGCTTGACCTGGGCGCGAGCCTGCTCGATCAGTTCGAGGCGGGCGGCCGGGGCGCCGGGCTTGGTCAGGGAATTGAAGAAGCGGCCGAAGGCCACGTAGCTTGCGCCTTCGCTGGCGGCCTGTGCGGCCAGGTCGAGGCTGGCATGGCAGGTCGAGCCAATGATGGCGTTGCGCCCAAGCAAGGCACGGGCGGGTGTGAGCGGGCCGTCGGTCTGCCCCAGATGCACGCCGACGCCCAGGCGCGCGGCCAGCTCGGCGTCATCGTTGATGATCAACTGGGTGCCGTAGCGTTCGCAGAGTCGCATCAGCGCTTCGGCCTCGCGCAGGCGCCGCGCCGCATCGTCACCCTTGTCGCGGTACTGCAGCAGGCAGACACCGCCTTTGAGCGCTGCCTCGACATGCGAAAGGAAACGGCCGGCGAGCAGTTGGCTGTCGGTGATCGCGTACAGGCCGCGTAGCTTCATGTGATGGCCTCGTATCAGGAGCAGAAGTCCAGGGGCAGGCGGCGGGGCACGTACTGGCCCTTGCCCAGTTGCTCGGCGTCGCGCAGCGTGCGCCAGGTGTAGTCCAGGGCGCTGCGCACCGCACTTTCGAGCTGCTCGCCCAACGCCAGGCGACCGGCCAGGGCGCTGGCCAGCGTGCAGCCTGAACCATGGTAGCTGCCGGGCAGGCGCTGGCAGGTCCAAGTGTGTTGCTGGCCGCTGCGGCTGTACAGACGGTTGTGAATTTCCACCTCGTCGCCATGGCCGCCGGTAATCAGAAGATGCTCGCAAAACGGCAGAAGTTTCTCTGCGCATTCGTCTGCGCTGCCGTTCGGCAGTTCGGCAAGGATGCGTGCCTCGGGCAGGTTGGGCGTGGCGATGGTGGCCCGCGGCAGCAGACGCTCGCGTAGGGCGTAGCCGACCTCGTCCTTGCCCAGGCGGCCGCCACCACCGGCACGCAGCACCGGATCGCAGACCAGCGGCAGGTGCGGATGCGCGGCGAGAAGTTCGGCGACGGTATCGACCATCTCGGTCGAGCCGAGCATGCCCAGCTTGACCGCTGCCACGCTGGAGTCGGCCAGCACGGCGTTGGCCTGGGCCAGCACCCACTCGCGGTCGAGCACGCGGAAGTCGGAAACGTTGACGGTATCCTGGACGGTCAGTGCGGTCACGGCAGGGGCGGCGTGACAGCCTTGGGCGATCAGGGCTTCGATATCTGCCTGCAGGCCTGCACCGCCACTGGGGTCGTGGCCGGAGAGACAGAGGACAACGGGGCGGGAGCTGTAGGTATTCATGGTCGGCGAGCTTACCATCAAACCCCTTTGCGCGAATCGGCGAGTGCGGCAATTTAGTTGACCATTTGGTCAACTTGAATCTGTGGTAATGCCTGAAATTACCGTTCTAGAGCGCTTTATGGCAAATTGACAGTGGCTGCTGGACGGCTCCCAAGGCTATGCTAGAGTGCTCGGATAACTCTATTAACGGCGCTGCCGGGTTTCGTCGTCTCAAAGGGATGGGAGGCAATCACGACGCAACCGCGCAGACCATGCTGGGGCTGTATGCGCTATTTCCTGATTGTGCTCTTGGGCTGCCTGCCCCTGCTCGCCGGAGCGGTCGATTTCGACGATGCTACCCGGCAACTCCCCTTGGGCAAGCTGATGCAGGTCTACGAAGACGTGGATGGCAGCGCCAGCATCGACCAGGTCAGCGCGCCAGCGTTCGCCTCGCGCTTTCGCACGCACACCCAGGACGTACTCAATGCCGGCTACTCGACGTCGGTGTTCTGGCTGAAACTCGACCTGCGTCCTGTCGGTCTGCCAGCAGCCGCGCCCCGCCAATGGTTGCTGGAACTGGCCTACCCTCCGTTGGATCACCTGGAACTCTACCTGCCTGACGGGGAGGGCAAATGGCGCCTGGCGCAACGCACCGGCGATGCCTTGCCCTACGCCAGTCGGCAGATCCGGCAGAACAACTACCTGTTCGAGCTGCCTTTGCCCCGCGAGCAGACCACCACGGTCTACCTGCGCCTGCACAGCCAGGGATCGGTGCAGGCGCCGTTGACCCTCTGGTCGGCCGAGGCCTACATCGAGTCGCAGCCGGGGCGCTTCTACGTACTGGGCATGATCTACGGCGTACTGCTGGTGATGTTGGTCTACAACCTGTTCATCTATCTGAGCGTGCGCGATGTCAGCTATCTCTACTACATCCTTTATATAGGTGCGTTCGGCCTGTATCAGATCTCGGTGAACGGTGCCGGGGTCGCTTACTTCTGGCCTGACAGCCCCTGGTGGACCAACGCCGCCACGCCATTGTTCATCGGTGCGGCCGGTCTGTTCGGCTGCCAGTTCACCCGCCACTTCCTGCAGGTGCGTCGCCTCAGCCCGGGGTTCGACCGTCTGTTGTTGCTGTTGATGGCCTGGGGTGTGCTGGTGATGCTGCTGGCCGTAAGCTTCTCCTATGGCGTGGCGCTGCGCATGGCCACGGCGTTGGCGCTGACCTTCACGGTGAGTGTGTTTGCTGTCGGTGTGATGGCCTGGCGGCGTGGCGTGCGCGTTGCGCGCTGGTTCGTCATTGCCTGGACGGCGTTTCTGCTCGGCGGGCTGGTCAATACGGTGATGGTGCTGGGCTACCTGCCCAATGTGTTCCTGACCATGTACGCCAGCCAGATCGGCGCGGCACTGGAAGTAGCGCTGCTGTCGCTGGCCCTGGCCGATCGCATCAACCGCCTGCGCGAGGAACAGTCGCGGGCGTTGCGTGACAGCGGCCGAAAACTCGAGCAGCTCAATCAGCAACTGGCGCGCAGCAATCGACTCAAGGATGAATTCCTCGCCACCGTCACCCATGAGCTGCGCACACCGATGAACGGCGTGATCGGTTCGCTGGAACTGATGCAGACCCTGCCCATGGGCGCCGAGCAGGCGCAATATCACCGCACGGCCGTGGGTTCGGCACAGGACATGATGGCGATGGTCGACGACATCCTGATCCTCACCGAACTCCAGGCGGGCCGTCTGCGCGCTCACGGCGCACCGTTCAGCCTTCGGCGACTGTTGCAGGAGCTGCGGGCAGGGTATGCCGGGCAGGCCCTGGGCAAGGGGTTGTACCTGAGCCTGGACGTGCCTGCGGACCTGCCCGACAGCCTGGTGTGCGATGCGCAAAAGCTTGCCCGCTGCCTCGCCTGCCTGGTGGACAACGGGTTGAAATTCACCCATCAGGGCGGTGTGATGATCCAGGCCCGCGGTCGCCGGATCGGCCCCGACAGCCTGGCGCTGAGTGTGACGGTCAGCGACAGCGGCATCGGCTTCGACGATCTGGACCAGGCCATCCTGTACCAGCGCTTTTTCCAGGTCGATGGTTCCATGACCCGGCGCTATGGCGGCCTGGGGATCGGCTTGTCTATCTGTCGCCAGTTGGGCGAGCTCATCGGCGCGCGCCTGTCCCATGAGTCGACGCGTGGCCTGGGCAGCCGCTTCGAACTGGCGATGACGGTGGCCGTGGCCCAGGTGCAGGCCCCTGCCGGGCGAATGGCTTCCGGGCCTGGGGCTTAGTAGGTCGGGTCACCAGAATCGGCGCTTTTGCCACTTTGACTCATAGGTAATGAGTGCTTCACTGGACCTTCCAGGCCACTTCGGATCCAGGAGCCGCCCATGAACCTGCACCAGTACGCCGAAACCCACGAAGTCACCAACCAGCCGCCGCCGCTCGACGGCGCCAATCTGTACCGCCTCGATGTCCCGTTGCAGGAATGGTCGAGGCGTTTCGGGGCGGGATGGGCCGAGGCGCGGATCGATGCCTATGGTGCCTTGGCGGGCGGGCCGCTGATGGCTGCAGGGTTCCTGGCCAATGCCCACAAACCCGAATTCAGCAGCCACGACCGTTATGGGCACCGCATCGACCTGGTGACCTTCCATCCGGCCTACCACGAGCTGATGCGCACTGCGGTCGAGCATGGCCTGCCCTCGCTGCCGTGGGCGGAGCCGCGCGCTGGCGCCCATGTGGCCCGGGCCTCGATGACCTACCTGCATAGCCAGGCCGAAGCCGGCACCGGCTGCCCCTTGACCATGACCTTTGCCGCCGTGCCGGCGCTGCGCCTGCAGCCGGAGCTGGCCGAATACTGGCTACCCAAGGTACTGGCGCGTGAGTACGATCCGCGCAACATCGGTGACCGGCACAAGGCCGGGGTGACCATTGGCATGGCCATGACCGAGAAGCAGGGCGGCACCGACGTGCGTGCCAACACCACCCGCGCCTATCCGATCGGCACGCCCGGACCGGGGCAGGCCTACGAGCTGGTGGGGCACAAATGGTTTTGTTCGGCGCCGATGTGCGATGCCTTCCTGACCTTGGCGCAGACCGAAAAAGGCCTGAGTTGCTTCCTGCTGCCGCGCCATCGACCGGACGATCAGCGCAACCAGTTCTACATCCAGCGCTTGAAGAACAAACTGGGCAATGTATCGAACGCTTCCAGCGAGGTCGAGTTTCGGGGTGCCCTGGCCTGGATGATCGGTGAGGAGGGGCGCGGCGTGCCGACCATCATCGAGATGGTGGCCATGACCCGCTTCGACTGCATGGTCGGCTCCAGTGCCTTGATGCGCCAGGCCCTGACCCAGGCCACCCATCACTGCGCGCACCGCAAGGTCGGCGGCAAGCTGCTCAGCGAGCAACCCCTGATGCAGAACGTGCTCGCTGATCTGGCGCTGGAAAGCGAAGCAGCGTTGGCCCTGAGTCTGCGCATGGGCCAGGCGCTGGATCAGCTCGACGATCCGCAGCAGGCGCATTTCGCCCGTCTGGTCACGGCGGTGGGCAAGTATTGGATCTGCAAGCGTGCCCCGGCGATGATCAACGAAGCGGCCGAATGCTTGGGCGGCGCCGGTTATGTCGAGGACAGCATCCTGCCACGGCTGTACCGCGAGGCGCCGGTCAACTCCACCTGGGAGGGCTCGGGCAATGTGCAGTGCCTGGATGTGCTGCGTGCGCTGTCCAAGGAGCCGGGCGTGCTCGAGGCCCTGTTCGTCGAGCTGGGGGATGGCCATGGCGATCCGCGGCTGGCTGCGCACATCGGCAACCTCAAGGGGGCCTTCGCCGACACCAGCGACATCCAGTACCGGGCACGCCAGTTGACCGAGGACATCGCCGTGGCGATTCAGGCCAAGCTGCTGCTCGAGGCGGGCAATGCCACCGTGAGTGATGCATTTATCGGCAGTCGCCTGGGCACGGGCGGCCTGGTGTATGGCGCGTTGCCGCGTGGCGTCGATGCCCAGGCCTTGGTGGCGCGGGCCACGCCGCTCTGATTGCGTTGGCCTCTTCGCGGGTAAACCCGCTCCCACACGTTCACCGCTGGTTTCAAATACAGCGCAGCACCTGTGGGAGCGGGTTTACCCGCGAAGGGGTCGCCATTTACCACCGGGGGTGTTTTTAGCGCCGAAGGCAGGCAAGATGGAAACCCTGCATGCACTCCAAGACAGGAAGCCCAGCGTGAGCCAAGCCTTTGTAGTCGTTGATACCCCCGAACAGGCCGTCGATCGTCTGGCGGCCCTGCATGAACAGGCCACCGGGGCCCTCAGCCAGGCCCTCAAGCGTTACCTCAAGGACCGCACCGAGCCGGACGAAGACCAGCGCGCCCAGTTCCGCTATCCGGCCCTGCGCCTCACCTACTACAGCCAGGGCGAAGTTGCCGCCACCACGCGCGCCTATGCCAAGGTGCAGGTCGCCGGGACCTACAGCGTCACCGTCACCCAGCCGGCCGCCTTCCGCGGTTATCTGCTGGAGCAGCTACGCCCGTTGATGAGCGACTACACCGTGACGGTGGAAGTGGGTGTCAGCGAGCAGAACATCCCGTATCCCTATGTGGTCGACCAGGGCGACGAACTGGCCGGCAGCGGCATCACTGCCGCGCAGCTGGCGCGGGTGTTCCCCAGCACCGACCTGTCTGCCGCCACTGACAACATCGCCGATGGCCTGTACGACTGGGAAAGCGCCGAGACGCTGCCACTGGCGCTGTTCGACGCCGCCCGTGTGGACTTTTCGCTACGTCGACTGGTGCACTACACCGGCAGTGACTGGCGCCACATGCAGCCGTGGATCCTGCTGACCAACTACCACCGTTATGTCGACCAGTTCATCGCCCATGGACTCGAGCAGTTGCGCCAGGATCCGCGTTTCGTGCGCATGGTGCTGCCGGGCAATGTCGTGATCGAGAAGGGCATGGACAACGGCGAGGCCCAGGCTCTGGTAGCTGGTGTGGTCTGGCATCGCTACCAGATGCCCGCCTACCACCTGATCGCCGCCGACGGTGATGGCATCACCCTGGTCAACATCGGTGTCGGCCCGTCCAACGCCAAGAACATCACCGACCACCTGGCCGTTCTGCGTCCGCACTGCTGGCTGATGATCGGCCACTGTGGCGGCCTGCGTCAGTCGCAGACCATCGGCGACTACGTGCTGGCCCACGCCTACATGCGTCGCGACGGCATCCTCGATCGCGTGGTGCCGCCGAACATTCCGATCCCGGCCCTGGCCGAGGTGCAGCTGGCGCTGCAGGAAGCGGCGGCGCAGGTGACCGGGGAGCGCGGCGAGCAACTGAAAAAGCGTCTGCGGACCGGCACCGTGCTTACCTACGACGACCGCAACTGGGAGCTGCGCTGGGCCCAGGAGCGCCCGCTGATCAACCTTTCGCGCGCCGTGGCGGTGGACATGGAGAGCGGCACCATCGCGGCACAGGGTTATCGCCTGCGTGTGCCCTACGGCACCTTGCTGTGCGTTTCCGACAAGCCACTGCACAGCGAGATCAAGCTGCCGGGCTCGGCGAACGCCTTCTACAACCGTGCGGTCAGCCAGCATCTGAAGATCGGCATCGCTGCCCTCGACCTGCTGCGCACCGAGCTCAACTCGCTGCACTCGCGTAAACTGCGCAGCTTCGATGAGCCGCCGTTCCGCTGAGGATCCATGCCCCTGCCACCCCGCTCCAAACCGCGCCGCCCGGCGGCGCGTCCTTCCGGCCCGCGTCGCCCGCCCAAGGCGCCGCCGGCCGAGCCTCGCCTGATCCTGTTCAACAAGCCCTTCGATGTGCTGACCCAGTTCAGCGACGACCAGGGGCGCGCCACGCTCAAGGACTTCATCGATATCCCGGGCATCTACCCCGCGGGGCGTCTGGACCGTGACAGCGAGGGGCTGCTGCTGCTGACCAACGACGGCGGTTTGCAGGCGCGCATTGCCGACCCGAAGCACAAATTGCCCAAGACCTATTGGGTGCAGGTCGAAGGCGAGCCGAGCGAAGAGCAGTTGCAGCGTTTGCGCGATGGAGTCGAACTCAACGACGGCAAGACTCTGCCGGCCGAGGCACGTCTTCTGGAGGAGCCAGCGCTTTGGCCGCGCAACCCGCCGGTACGCTTTCGCAAGAGCATTCCCACCCATTGGCTGGAACTGGTGATCCGCGAAGGGCGCAACCGCCAGGTGCGACGGATGACGGCGGCAGTGGGGCTACCGACCTTGCGTCTGGTGCGGGTCCGGATCGGTGACTGGAGCCTCGATGGGCTGGAGCAGGGCTGCTGGCGCGAGGTGCCGGCACGGCTATAGGGCTGCTCTGGCGCAATCGCGGGCTTGTCCCGCGATTGGGTCTGGCCTGCGCTACACCCCTTCGAGAAACCCCACCACCACGCTCTTGATGATGAAGGCCAGCACCCCCAACCCCAGCACGAAGAACAGGATCAGCGTGCCGAAGCGCCCGGCCTTGGATTTTTTCGCCAGGTCCCAGACGATGAAGCCCATGAACCCGATCAGCACGGTGACCAGGATGATCATCATCCATTCTTCGAAAACGGCGGGATCCATCTTTAAAGCTCCAGGCAGTCTGAAGACCCGATCATACGCCGGGTATCGCAGGTTTTAACGGAGGTGGGTCAATGGCATCTCGGTACTGGCCAGTACCTGGTTGAGCACGAAGCTCGAACGCACGCTGGTGACGCCTTCGATACGGGTCAGGCTGCCGAGCAATAATTTCTGATAGTGGTCCATGTCCGGTACCACCACCTTGAGCTGGTAGTCGGCGTCCATCCCAGTCACCAGGCTGCACTCGAGCACCTGGGGCAGGTTGCGAATGGCGGCTTCGAAGGTTTCGAAACGCTCGGGGGTGTGGCGGTCCATGCCGATCAGCACGTAGGCGGTGAGGCTCAGGCCGAGCTTCTTGCGGTCCAGCAGGGCCACCTGGCGCGAGATATAGCCGTCGTCTTCGAGCTGCTTGACCCGCCGGGAGCAGGGCGAGGGGGACAGGCCGATACGCTCGGCCAGTTCCTGGTTGGAAATGCGTGCATCGCGCTGCAATTCGGCAAGAATGCTCAGGTCGTAGCGGTCGAGCTTGCTCATCAAGAATGCCTTTTCTGTTCAGATTGCGGCGAATTATCAATCCTGAGTGAAAAATTGCGCAAGTGCTATTTATCAGAGCAATCTTCGCAATCCTCTGCCGCACCCATTCCTCTATCTTTATCAACAGAATCACTGCCCGGACTCAAGTCCACGGCGACGCGCCCTAGGCGGGCGGTCGCGGCCAGCCATCCAACCGGATCGCCTGGCCCCCGGGCTGCACAGCGTCCAGAAGACACTGTGAGGTGAGCCGACGCCACAAGCGTCGAGCACGGACGACAATTCCTGAAGGGAGGCCAATGGCCTCCCTTTTTTATTGCTCGTGTGCCTGGGGGGATTTCATCTGCCTGCCTCTGCCTCAGGTTAGACTGCTGCCATCAAGCGCTGTGGTTATCGAGAGGACGAGCATGAGGTCACGCATCTGGCATTGGGCGGGTGTTGGTTTGCTGGGCATGGGCATCAGCCTCGGGGCGCTGGCCCAGGGGCCGGGCGACGGGCGTGGCTGGGGTGGCCAGCAGGAGCCCAACGGTCCAGCCCAAGGTAGCTCGCCACTCAACTCCCGTGACGAAGTGCGCCAGACCCAGCCACCGCGCCAGGGCTACTATCAGGACATTCCGCGCCGCAACGGCGATATCCGCCACTGGGAGGCGGGCGGCCCTGGCCAGCGCCCGGGCGGTGACTGGCGGGGCCGACCCGACGGCCATGGCAATGGCTGGGGGCCGGGGCCGCAATACCGCCCTGGCTACACCACGGACCGTTTCCCGGACCGTTACTGGAAAGTGCCTTACCGCGGTCAGGACTACTTCTATTCAGGCGGCTACTGGTACCGCCCGCATAGCGGCGGCTACATCGTGGTGCGCCCGCCGTATGGCGTGCGGGTGAACTACCTGCCTCCCTACGCCCAGGAAGTGTGGTTGAGCGGATTACTCTACTTCCTGGTAGCCGATACCTACTACCAGTATCAGCCCGACAGCCAGGAGTACGTGGTGGTCAATCCGTCCGCCCCGGCGTATGCACCGCAACCCCAGCCTCAGACGGACAATGGCTATGACGTCGTCGCCTATCCGGCGAACGGACAGGGCCCGGAGCAGCAGGAGCAGGATCGTTACCAATGCCATCGCTGGGCCGTCAGCCAGTCCGGGTTCGATCCGGCCACGGCCACCTATGCGCCACCGGCCAATGTAGCCAACGGCTATCGCCGCTCGCTGGCAGCGTGCCTGAGCGGTCGGGGGTACAGCGTCAACTGAGGAGCGAGGCTCAGGGGAGGCAGAGCAAATGTGCTCTCGCCGCTAGACAGGATCGGCGTGCACCATGACATCTGCGCGCGGATAACGCTCGCGGATCGCCTCCGATGCCTTTACGCACAGGGCATGGGCTTCATGCAGCGGCAGTGCGCCGGGCAGTTCCAGGTGCAACTGGACGAACCAATGGCTGCCTGACACCCGGGTACGCAGGTCGTGCACCCCCTTGACGCCGGGAATGGCCAGGGCCAGTTCCTGCATGCGTTCGCCAATGTCGGCGGGCAGCTCCTGGTCCATGAGGATCGAGGTACTCTCGCGGGCAATCTGCAGGGCGCTCCAGAGGATGTACAGCGCGATCCCCAGGCCGAATAGCGCATCCAGTTGTGGCCAGCCAAAGCCGGCCAGCAGCAGGGCGAGCAGGATGCTGCCGTTGAGCAGCAGGTCGGAGCGGTAATGCAGCGAGTCGGCACGTACCGCAGTGGAGCCGGTGATGCGGATGACCTTGCGCTGGAATGCCAGCAGCGCCACGGTCAACGCCAGCGACAGCAGCATCACCGCAATGCCCGCGCCCGTGTCGCCCAGCGGCTGTGGCGTCTGCAGGCGCTCCACCGCCTGGAATCCGATCAATACCGCACTGACCGCAATGAACAGCGCCTGGGCCATACCGGCCAGGGCCTCGGCCTTGCCGTGGCCGAAGCGGTGATCGTCGTCGGCCGGGCGCAGGGCGTAATGCACCGCCAGCAGGTTGAGGAAGGAGGCGACGGCATCGAGCGCCGAATCGGTCAGGCCCGCGAGCAGGCTCACCGAGCCGCTCAGCCACCAGGCAATGGCCTTGGCCAGGACGAGAATGCTGGCTACCGTCAGCGAAGCACGGGTGGCCAGGCGCAGCAGGCGTTGATGTTCGGCGGTGGCAGTCATGCGTGGCGTGTCATTCCGGTGTCGCTCAGGCGGCCGGGACCAGGCCGAAGGCGGCCAGCTGTTCAACGCTGCCACGGTGCTGGATCAGCCGCGGATCGTTCAGGGGCAGGCGCTGGCCCAGTTCGCTTTCGAGAATAGCCTGCAGCTTGAGATTATCGATCTTGCCATCGGCATCGACCGCAGGCTTGAGCTTGGCCGGGTCGACCTGGGCGGTCTTGCCGCCAGGGTAGTAGATGGCGCCCGTGGCGAAGTCGACACCGAAGGCAATCAGGCCTGGGATGACGTAGAAGAGGATGCCGATTGCGTCCATGACGGCGACTACCGGATCGATCTTGCCTTCGATCTGGCCGCGACGGTCGGGATAGAGGATGGTGCCGCAGGCCGTCAGTTGGGTCAGCAGGGCAGCGATGAGGGCGCCACCGATGACGCGGGAATGGATGCGCATGTGAATCTCCGGAAAGGTGACTGCAGGAGGTCGGGCAAAAACGTCCGCACCTGATGCTCAGACCATGACGAAGCGGTCTCGGTTCGCCGTTATACTCGCTCGCCAGCTTGAGGACCACCATGAATTCTTTACCGATCGATGCTGTCTCGCCCGCCCTGCGTCAGGCCCTGGCCGAACGCCACGAAGCCGTGCTCGAGGCACCGCCTGGCGCGGGCAAGACGACCCGTGTGCCCTTGGCGCTGCTCGACGAGCCATGGCTGGCCGGACAGCGTATCGTCATGCTCGAGCCGCGTCGTCTCGCGGCCCGCGCTGCCGCCGAGCGCATGGCCAGCGAGTTGGGGGAAAAGGTCGGTGAGACGGTCGGCTATCGCATCCGGCTGGACAGCAAGGTCGGGCCGGATACCCGCATCGAAGTGGTCACCGAAGGCATCCTCACCCGCCGCCTGCAGGCCGATCCGGCGTTGGAGGGCGTGGGGCTGGTGATCTTCGATGAATTCCACCTGAGAAACCTCGATGCTGACCTTGCCTTGGCGCTCACGCTCAATGGTCGTGAACTGTTCCGGGACGATACGGCGCTCAAAGTGCTGCTCATGTCGGCGACCCTCGAAGGAGAAAGGCTGTCGCGCCTCCTGAATGACGCTCCGATCATCACCAGCGAGGGGCGGATGTTCCCGGTCACGACGATCTGGGGCAAGCCGCAGCAAGCCGGCGAGTACATCGAGCCGCGAGTGATCAGCACCTGTCTCGATGCGCTGGCCGAGCAATCGGGAAGCCTGCTGGTGTTCCTGCCGGGCCAGGCTGAAATCCGTCGCGTCCTGACAGGGCTTCAGGACAGCCTCGATGCCTCCCCATCCCTGAAGCGCAATACGTTGCTTTGCCCGTTGCATGGAGAGCTCGACCTGAACCAGCAACGGGCCGCGATCGACCCAGCGCCACCGGGGATGCGCAAAGTGGTGCTGGCCACCAACATTGCCGAGACCAGCGTCACCATCGATGGCGTGCGGGTGGTCATCGATGCCGGGCTTGAGCGTGTTCCGCGCTTCGACCCACGCAGCGGCATGACTCGTCTGGATACCCAGCGGATCTCCAGGGCCAGCGCTACCCAGCGGGCAGGGCGTGCCGGGCGGCTGGAGCCCGGCGTTTGCTATCGCTTGTGGTCCGAAGCGCAGCACGATCAGATGGCAGGCTTCGCCACCGCCGAAATCCAGCAGGCGGACCTGACCGGGCTGGCGCTGCAGTTGGCCAAGTGGGGTGTCCAGCCGAATGAGCTGGCGTGGCTCGATGCACCCCCTGCGGCTGCGTACGCACAGGCCAACGACTTGCTGCGCCGCCTTGGCGCGCTCCAGGCGGACGGGCAACTGACCCGGCACGGTCAGGCGATGGCCGAGCTGCCGAGCCATCCTCGAATTGCGCATCTTCTGCTGCGAGGTCACGAGCTGGGGCTGGCCGAGACCGCGTGCACTATCGCGGCCTTGCTGGGAGAGCGGGATATACAGCGTGGCGCGGGCGCTGACCTGCACAGCCGGCTGGCCATTCTCAGCGGTGAGCAACGTGCCCAGCGCGGTGAGCAGGGAGGCGCCCAGCGCGCCAGGCAACTTTCCAGGCAGTATCGATCCTACCTGCGTGGTCCTGTGTCGCGAGCCGTCGCCGATCCTCATCATCCACGTTGGGTGGGCTGCCTGCTCGCGCTGGCTTATCCCGACCGTGTCGCCCAGCAGCGACGTGATGGCGGGACCGAATATCGCCTGGCCAATGGCCGGGCAGCGATGTTCACCGAGCCGGACGCCTTGATGAAGCACACCTGGCTGGCCATCGCGGACCTGGGCAGCCGACAGGGCCAGCGGGAGGAGCGGATCTATCTGGCCGCCGATCTCGACGCGGCGCTGTTCGACACCGTCCTGAAAGAGCAGGTCCGTACGGTGGACGCGCTCGACTGGGATGAGCGAGAGGGCGCCCTGCGCGCCGAACGACAAACCAAGGTTGGCGAGCTCGTGCTGTCGCGCATGCCCCTGGCGTCTCTGAGCGATGAGGCACGCGTGCAGGCGCTGCTCGACTATGTTCGACGCAAAGGCCTGGAGCTTCTGCCCTGGACGCCTGATCTTCGTCAGTGGCAGGCACGGGTGGAGCTGCTGCGGGTACTGGATGAGGAAGCGGGTGTCGTCGGCCAATGGCCCGACCTGCGGGATGAGACGTTGCTGCAATCATTGGACGAATGGTTGGGCCCTTATGTCGGCAAGGTGGCCCGGCTCAGCCATTTCGCCCTGCTCGATCTGTCTTCGATCCTGCGCAATCTCCTGCCCTGGCCGCTGCCGCAGCAACTGGATGCCCAGGCACCCCAGACGATGGCGGTACCCTCAGGATCCAGTATTCGTATCGACTACAGCGAGCGCCCACCCGTGCTTGCCGTTCGACTTCAGGAGTTGTTCGGGCAGGCCGACACGCCACGCATTGCCAACGGCAGGCAAGTGCTCAAGCTGCACCTGCTGTCCCCAGCCCGGCGCCCGGTCCAGGTGACCCAGGACCTGGCGAACTTCTGGCGCTCGACCTACCTCGAGGTGAAGAAGGATTTGAAGGGCAGGTATCCCAAGCATTTCTGGCCAGATGACCCTTTGGTCGCGCAGGCCACTGCCCGCGCCAAACCAAGGGGTACTTGAGCTAGGCGACGATGCGTTGAGGCGTTTCAATACACGTGTAGCCAGGACGTGCCTTCAACCATACCCGGCACATCCACCTTATGGATCACGAACTCGGCAGGTTGGGTGTCTCGAATGCTCAGATAGTGCATCTTGTGCCCCTCGATTTCCGTATGTTCGCTACAGACTCCTACGCGAATGCCGCGATGGTCTCTAAGATGGCAGCGCATGTAGCCGTCTGCCCAATCCAGTAGCTCGATCTTCCAGGGATAGGTTGTGCTGTTGTAGTCATAAAGTCCCAGATAACCATTTTTGCTGAAGCCCAGGTGTCCAAGGTTGTCGCCGTAACCTGTGGCCATCAGCTTGAACCAGAGGCGGTCGGGTGTTTTGGAAAGGAACTTCATCGAAAACAAGGGTGATTGACCCATGCCGCCCGCTTGAAGCCAGTTCGCTTCGTTGAATACACCCCAAGCAAGGTGTTCGTTGGGGCGGCTGAAGCGTAACGGCACCTTTTCTTCGTTTTGCAACAGGTAAATTCTGGCGTTGAAGTCTTCGATGGTGGGGGCGGCAAGAACTGCCTTGATTTCTTCATTGATCATGGGTCTTTAATCTCCTGCGGAGTTGGGGGCGTGTCCGGAACGGATACACACCTTCGACTCTGCAGTTGCTTCACCGATAGCAGCAGCGTGAAAGCGTTCCTATAACGGTGAAGCATGTCGCGCAGGTCACTGACTCGCCCAGCTCGACCTGCCGTCGATCCTGCGCAATTTGCTGCCCTGGCAGCTACCCCGTGCATCGCCCTGGGCCGTCAGCCGTTCGACCCCCTCAGGCATCACTGCGCGATGCGCTCAACCAGGAAGGTCAGGGGGTTGCCCATCTGGACATTCATGTAACTGAACCGCGCCGAAGCTTCCGGGGCTTCGCTGCGGGCTTTGACCTGATGGCCAAGATGATCTCGCCAGCGGCACAACAGACTGTCCTGGGCCCACTGCAGGGGCTCAAGCTTGAAATAGTCCACGACCGAGGCATAGCGGTAGAACCCCAGGTAGCCATTGCGGCTGACGCCGAGCTTCTTGTCCTGATGCTCGGCGTTGCCCATGATCATGAAGTTCAGGCGGTTGGGCGTTGTGGAATGAAGCAGGAAACGCATTACGCAGGCAGGATGCTCGTTCCCCGCAACCAGCCAATCGCTTTGTCCGCCGATGCTTGCTCCCTCGGCGTCGGTAAACAGGCTGGGATAGAGGGCTCTACGGCGCCCGGAAGGGTCAATCGCATGAATCCTGCCGAGAAATACCTGTGCGTTCAGGGCCCAGTTGGAGGTTTCGGGGGTGTCTGTCATTGAGGTGCTCCGCAATAGGATGGCGCCAGCCTGCGCGTGGTCGGGTCATGGCGCGTTCGAGTCAGATTCGTTGCGGGCATCAGTCTGGATAGCTGGAGCCAAGGGCGGGAGAGCGAAGGCTTTCCCGACCTTGCACGGCTCCAGCCCAGTGGGTGTCACCGACGGCGGGCGGAGGTGTCCGGCCCGCCCATCGTTCAGCGGGTGCTGGCGACCTTGTCGACGGCCTTGATGATCACCTTTGCCACCTCTGCAGGCTGCGATTGCTGGGGTACGTGGCTGGTGCCCAGCTCGGTGGTCTGTGCGCCCAGCTTCTTGGCGAAGGCGCGTTGCAGGCCTGGGTCGATCATGCGGTCCTGACCTGCAACCACGTACCAGGACGGTTTGCTGCTCCAGGCAGCAGCGCTGGTGCGGTCCTCGAAGGCCGAGGCGCGGATCGGGCCCTGGGTGGCGGTCATGATGTCGGTCTGGGCCTTGGGCAGGTCCTGGGCGAAATCGGTGGCCATGCCTTGGGGCGTCAGGTACAGGTAGCCGTTGCCGTCGGCCGCGATCTGGCTGATGCCGGGTGGGGTCGGGTAGCCCTGGCCCAGGTCCTTGCTGGCCTGGCCGGCATCGGGTGCGAATGCCGCCACATAGACCAGCCCGCGGACGTGGGCGTCAGTACCTGCCTGGCTGATCACCGTGCCGCCCCAGGAGTGGCCGACCAGGACCACGTCCCCTTGCTGGTTGTTCAGCACGCGCCGGGTCGCGGCGACGTCCTCGGCCAGCGAGGTCAGCGGGTTCTGCACCACCGTGACCTTGATGCCCTGGGCCTGCAGCAGCGGCACGACCTTGGCCCAGTCCGAGCCGTCGGCGAAGGCACCGTGGACGATGACCACCGACGGCTTGGCGGTGTCGGCGAAGCTGCTGCCGAGGGTGAAGATCGAGGCAGTCATTGCTATTGCGGTGGCAAGCGTTTTGAATCGGAACATGGCGCGGTCTCCTGTGAGTGATGGCTGTATTCTCGGTAGGATCTGCCTGCACGGGTATCGGTCGAATGACCGAGCCTCCAACTCACCCGAATTGTGGACCGCTCATGCCTGTTGCCGACTGCATCCCCCTGGAAGACGCCATCCTCGCCTTGTCGATGGTGGGTGACCTGAGCATGGGCCAGCCTATCGATCAGTCGCGCCGCACGGCGCAGCTGGCGCGCAGGCTCGCGCACGCCTGCATGGGCGAGGGCGACCACCTGCAGGTGGCCGCTGATGTCGCACTGTTGCGCTGGTCCGGGTGCACTGCCAATGCCGAAGATTTCACCCGCCTGCTCGGGGACGACGTGGGGGGGCGTCAAGCCATGCTCGCGCAGACCCTCGACGCCGCCGGGCAGCGGGCGATGCTGCAGACCGGGCCGCTGGCGCGCGTGCACTGCGAGGTGGCTGGCGAGGTTGCAGTTGCTCTTGGACTGGGCGCGCCAGTGGAGCAGGGGCTGCGGCACGTGTTCGAGCATTTCGACGGTAGCGGTCGTCCATCCGGCCTGCGTCATCCACAGGTGCCTGAGGTGGTCTATCAGGTGGTGCTGGCAGGTGACCTGGAGATCCTTTCGCGAGCGCGGGGTCTCGAGGCTGCGCTGGCCTGGATCGAGGGGCAGGCCGACCAGCGGTACCCGCGCAGCCTGGTGAGGGAGCTGCGGTGTCAGGCGGCGGACTGGTTGCATGACTTGCAGGAGGCTGAACAAGCGACGGCCTCGAATACAGCTTGCTCCGATGTGCCTTTGACCCTGGTCGCCGATGTCATCGACCTCAAGCTGACCTGGCTTGCGGGCTATTCGCGTGGTGCGGCTGCGCTGGTGCATGACGCCGCCGGGCTGATGGGCATGTCGGCGGCGCTGCAGGACGTGCTGAGGCAGGCTGCGCTGGTGCATGGCATCGGCCGCGCCGCGGTGCCGAACCGGGTATGGAACCTGCCAGGAACATTGCTTGAAGGCGACCGCGAGCAGATTCGCCTGGTGCCCTACTGGACTCAGCGCGCTTGCGCGCAGGTACCGACATTGCAGCGTGCGGGCAGGCTTGCCGCACACGCCTACGAGCGTCTCGATGGCAGTGGTTATTTTCGTGGCGTGGAGGGTGATGCCCTCGCGCCGGAGCAGCGCTTGCTGGCCGTGGCGCTCGCCTGGCAGGCGCTGCGGGCCGAGCGTCCATGGCGAGCGGCGCTTGGCCAGCAGGAGGCCGAGCAGTTGCTCAGGCAGGAGGCGCAACAGGGGCGCTTCGACCTGCAGTGTTGTGAAGCCGTGTTCGCTGCCGCGCGCGGGGAGCGCAAGCTGCCGGCAGCCAAAGGGGGCGGTGGACTGTTGAGTGAACGCGAAAGCGAGGTGCTGCGCCAGATCAGCCTGGGTCACAGCAACAAGGAGGTCGCGCGGTTGCTGGGCATCAGTCCCAGTACTGTGCGCACCCATGTCGAGAGTACCTTCCGCAAGCTCGAATGCACCACGCGCGCTGCAGCCACCTTGAAAGCCCTGACGCTTGGCTTGATCTGACACAAGGCAAAGCGCGTTTGCTGGAAGCATTACAGCCTTATGGGCGCGACCGGTTTACCAAGAAAGTGACAGCGCTGAAGACTTCAGCCATCTGACATCAATGCTTGGGAGAAACCGGTGAAAAATATCGAAAAAGTGACCAACGACGACTTAATGTCGTTCAGCAATCTGACACTCGTGAACTGCACCCTGGATGTGATCCACAACGGCGTCACCTATCCCGTTGTGCTGAGTCAGCGGGAAGACTATGCCAACCAGTTCGATTCCACGCTTTGGGATTGGCTGGTGCTGGGAAATCGCAATGCGGTATTCGACGATGCCCGCAGGATCTTCAAGTTCAAGTTTCACAAACAGGAGCCCAACCGGATTTACTACCACATCTGGGGCACCTCGGACCGAAGCGCGAAGAAGATCGCGCGCAGTGACAAAGGTTATCTGGGGATGTATGTCAGCGCCGATGCCAAGAACCCCTGGAAGCTGCAACCGCTGGAGTGGGATGGAAAGCGGCTGCGTTGCTTCCTGCGTGACCACGATGGCAACAGGGCCACCGTTGGCGAGTACCCTGAGTCGGCTGGGCGATACGTTGGTGCTGCGGGCGGATATGTCGACCACCTGAACACGTTCGCTGAAGGGGTGAGCGAGTTTTTCGTGACGCCTGTCGGGTAAGCATCAGGGCAATCGTGCCGTGGGATGGTGATCAGTGGAGTCGCTGAGGTATGACTCCACGTATCACGGCTGCAGTACCCGCGCCGCCGCAACGCTCAAGGCACTGACCCTCGCGTTGTTGTAAGCGCTGGGGTTCAGTTTGTGGGAACCACGAGGAACTCGGCGTCGTTCCCTTCGTAGGTGTTCAGGAAGTGGTAGGTGAAGTTATCGAAATGGGGGTCGTCCTGCCAGGTCTTCACGCCATGCCCTTCGTGATCACGCAAGCGGCAGACCCAGCCATTGGGCGCGTGCCGCAACGGTTCGAGTTTCCAGTAGTCGGTCACCTCGCTGACCTGATAGAGCCCGAGATAGCCGCCGACGCTTCGCCCAAGCCTGCTGAATCCGCTCGACCTGCTGATCATGTAGTGCAGGCGGTCTTCGGTCTTGGAATGAAACTCGAAGTCCAGAATCAGGGAAGGTTGGTCACCTCCCGCCTGCAGCCAGTCGTCCCCCGGAACTACGCCCCAGGTGAATTTATCCGTCGTTTTGCTCCGCCTGATCGGGACGAGCACGTCCCCCTTCATCCAGAAGAGCGTGGCTTTGAAGTCACGCTGTAGCTCGGTTGCGGAATCTGTTGTCATACCCATTGCATGCAGCTCCTGAGGGTGGCCCGCGACTGTCGGGCGTCGTTCAGGAGTGTCGATGCAATACGTTGGGCAGGGCACCGCGAACGCTTTCCAGAGCGTTGCCGTCATCCCGCACAGCTTTCAGTTTCCCGCAGCGGCGCCGGCCTCGCTCTCCAACAGCATGAACAAGCGGTACAGCACCACACTGCTGAACAACTGCAGGAAGCCACTGAGGCTGTCCAGCACCAGTTGCGCGCCTGGCTGCGGCTCTGGGAAGGCCATCAGCAGCAGGCCATCGAGCAGCCATAGCGGTGCGAGCACCGACAGCACGCAGATCAGGATGCGCATGAAGTGCCCGGTGGTCATGCGTGCGCTCTCGCGCATCGACTGCATGACGGGTAGGCCACGCAGGACCAGCAGGTACTCGGCGAACACCAGGTTGATCATGATCCATACGCCCGGGAAGATGAACAGCGCCAGGCCCGCCATGATCAGCAGCGAGCTGATCAGGATCAGCAGGGCCAGCGCCGGCCACAACTGCACGGCGCGAGCGAACAGGTTGCGCTTGCTGATCTGTTGGCCGTTGCTGCGGGTATCCAGGTAGAGGATCAGCGCGGCGCTGTACAGCGGGTAGAACAGCAGGCTGACAAGCATGCCGTAGGCCGGCGAGGCGTCGTCACCCAACTGGCGGTACAGCAATTGGCTGAACAGGGCTTCCAGCACCACCAGCGGCAGGCACAACTGCAGGATGCTGGTGAAGTGGCGGCGGAAGAAGTAGAGAGAGTCGCGCAGGATCGTCAGCGGGTTCATCGGTCTATATCGCAGGAAAAAGCAGTGCGTCACTTTAGCCCAGGAGCGGGCGATGCTGAAAAAAGTTTCATCGGCCCTGTAATTGAATCCTGCCCAGGCACGCCCCATCTTTGACCTTGTCCGATGTTCCGCATGGCCCAAGAGGTAGCCCATGAACACTGAAGAACAAACCCTGATCGACGGTCTGTTCGGCCGCATCAAGCAGGCCGAGGATCCCCAGCAGCCGCGCGATGCCCAGGCCCAGGCGCGGATCGAGGAGCATCTGCGCCAGCAGCCTGCGGCGCCGTACTACATGGCCCAGGCGATTCTGGTCCAGGAGGCGGCGATCAAGAAGCTCGACGAGCAGAACAAGCAACTCGAGGCCGAGCTCAGACAAGCCCGCGCCCAGGCCCAGCAAGAGGCGCCAAAGGCCAGCGGTGGCTTCCTGTCGAGCATCTTTGGCAGCAGCGCGCGTAGCCCGGAGCCTCAGCGTCCGGTCGCGCCGCCCCCTGCCTCCGGTTCTGGTGGCTGGCGCGAGCCTGCGCCCCAGGCCTATGCCCCACAGCCCCAGGCGCAACCGCAAGGTTTCGCTGCGGCCCCGGCGCGCAGTGGTGCGAGCAGCTTCCTCGGGGGCGCCATGCAGACCGCAGCGGGCGTGGCGGGCGGTGTACTGCTGGCGCAAGGTATCAGCAGCTTGTTCAGCCATAACTCGCAACCCAACGAGGTAGTCGAGGTGATCCGTGAAGAGCCGGCGCCGGCCAGCGACAATGGCGGCTGGAATGATCAGGACAACCAGCGCCAGGTTGCCGACAACGACGGTTGGGGCAATGATCAGGGCGGCTTCGTGGACAACGACTACGACAGCGGCGGCGGTGGTTTCTTCTCGGACGATGACGACACCTTCGTCTGACGCGTCTGGCATAATCGCGGGATTCCCGGGGGCGCACTGCGCCCCTTTCGCCTTTATCCCGGGGCCACCAGGTGAAAAAGATCGCGCTGTTCGCGGATGTGCAGAACCTCTACTACACCGTGCGCCAGGCCCATGGTTGTCACTTCAATTACAGTGCCCTCTGGTCCCAGGTCAGCCGCGATGGCGCCATCGTCGAGGCCGTGGCCTATGCCATCGACCGGGGTGACAGCAAGCAGCAGCAATTTCAGCAGATCCTGCGCAACCTCGGTTTCGAGGTGCGCCTCAAACCCTACATCCAGCGCAGCGACGGCTCGGCCAAGGGGGATTGGGATGTGGGCATCACCCTGGACGTGTATGAGGCCGCCAGCCGGGTCGATCAGGTCGTACTGGCCTCCGGCGATGGTGACTTCGACCAGTTGCTCGAGCGGGTGATGCTGCGCCATGGCGTCGAGACGGTGGTCTACGGCGCGCCAGGGCTCACGGCGCTGTCGTTGATTCGCGCAGCCACGCGCTATGTACCGATCGAGGGTGATTTGCTGCTGCGTCACTGAACGGGCGCACTCACCCCTTCCTGCCGTTGCCCTGCAAGTGATCCAGCGGCACCCGGCGCTCCACCGCGCTGGACAGGATGATCGACGTCTTGCTGAACCCCAGTTGCGACACCTGGTTGATCAGCGCCTCCAGCTCATGCATCGAACCCACTGCCGCCTGCATGATCACGCACGGGTCGCCCGTGACCCGGTGGCATTCGGTGAGCTGGGGGATGCGCGCCAGGGCGTCATAGGCCTGCTGGTTGCCGTGGCTGGCCAGGCGCAGTTCGATGATGCACTGGATCGGCAGGCCGATCTTTTCCAGGTCGACCTTGGCGGCGTAGCCAGTGATCACTCCGCTGGCCTCGAGTTTGGCGACTCGCTCGGCCACCGCAGGCGCCGACAGGTTGACCTGACGGGCGAGCTGGGCATAGGTGGCGCGACCGTCTTCGAGCAGGGCGGCGAGCAGCATGCGATCGTACTTGTCCATGGGTCTCTCGTTGCGAATGTGCAATCAACGGGAAAACAGGCGAATTACCGTTCATTGCAAAGTGTATGGGCCTATTAAACGTGTTTTGTAACTTATGTTTACGGGAGCGCCTTCCTAAACTAAGTCACCCGTAAACGGATTTCGAGTCTTTTGTCATGCCTGCCTCCCGTCGTTTCCCCTGGCTGCTGATCGGCGCCTTCATTGCCCTCTACCTGGTCTGGGGGTCTACCTACCTGGCCATTCGCATCGGTGTCGAATCCTGGCCGCCGTTGCTGATGGCTGGGGTACGTTTTGTCATTGCCGGCAGCCTGTTGTATGGCTTCCTGCGCTGGCGCGGTGTGCCGGCTCCCACCTGGGCGCAATGGCGGGCGGCGGGGGCGATCGGGTTTCTGTTGCTCAGTTGCGGCAACGGTGGCGTGACCCTGGCCGAGCATGCCGGCGTGGCATCGGGCGTTGCAGCGCTGGCGGTGGCCACGGTGCCGTTGTTCACGTTGCTGTTCGGGCTGTTGTTCGGTCATCGCAATTCGCGTCTGGAATGGGCGGGGATTTTCCTCGGGCTTGCCGGTATCGGCTTGCTCAACCTCGGTTCGAACCTGCAGGCCAGCCCCATGGGGGCAGCGTTGATCCTGTTCGCAGCGGCGGCCTGGGCTTTCGGCTCGGTGTGGAGCAAGAACCTGCCCTTGCCCCAGGGCGCCATGGCCAGTGCTGCCGAGATGCTGGTGGGCGGTGCTGCGTTGTTGATCGGCAGCGCCCTGAGCGGTGAACGCCTGACCCAGATGCCGACGGCGGCGGGTTGGGGGGCACTGGCCTATCTGATCTTCTTCGGCTCGATCGTGGCCTTCAGCTCGTACATGTACCTGCTCAAGCATGTGCGGCCGGCGGCCGCGACCAGCTACGCGTACGTCAACCCGGTGGTGGCGGTATTGCTCGGGATTGCCTTTGCTGGTGAACGGATCGGCGCCGAGGAATGCCTGGCGATGGGCGTGATCGTCGGAGCGGTGGTGTTGATTGGGCTGCCACAGTGGCGGCGCGCGCCACGGCAGGTGGCCTGAGGAGCAGGTGCATCCGTTGTGGGGCAGCGGGCGTCAAAGCCAGCGCAACACCAGGGGGCTTGCGGTAAACTGCCGCCTTCGCTGAACCCCCTGACGGTATCACCATGAATTTCGCCAAACTCGGCCTGATCGAACCCCTGCTGCGCACCCTGCAGCAGCGGGACTATTCCACCCCGACCCCGATTCAGGCCCAGGCCATCCCCGCCGTGCTGGCAGGGCGCGACCTGATGGCCGCAGCCCAGACCGGTACCGGCAAGACCGCCGGTTTCGCCTTGCCGGTGTTGCAACGCCTGGCGCTCGAGGGTGAGAAGGTGGCCAGCAATTCGATCCGCGCGTTGGTGCTGGTGCCAACCCGCGAGCTGGCCGAGCAGGTGCACGCCAATATCCGTGAATACGCCGAGCACCTGCCGTTGAGCACCTACGCGGTGTACGGCGGCGTCAGCCTCAATCCGCAGATGATGCGCCTGCGCCGTGGCGTCGACCTGCTGGTGGCCACGCCGGGCCGCCTGCTCGATCTGTTCCGCCAGAACGCGGTGAAGTTCGGCCAGGTGCAAACCTTGGTGCTCGACGAAGCCGACCGCATGCTCGACCTGGGCTTTGCCGAAGAGCTGCAGGCCGTGTACGCCGCCTTGCCACGCAAGCGCCAGACCTTGCTGTTCTCGGCGACGTTCTCCGACCAGATCCGCCTGCTCGCCGGCCTGGCCCTGAACGATCCGCTGAGTATCGAAGTCAGCCCGCGCAACGCCGCCGCCACCACCGTCAAGCAATGGCTGGTGCCGGTAGACAAGAAGCGAAAGGCCGACCTGTTCTGCCACCTGATGCGCAAGCAGCGCTGGAAGCAGGTGCTGGTGTTCGCCAAGACCCGCAACGGCGTCGATCAACTGGTCGAGCGGCTGCTGGCCGAGGGGGTCAATGCCGATGGCATCCATGGCGATCGTCCACAGGCGACCCGTCAGCGGGCGCTGGATACCTTCAAGGCGCGTGAAATCCAGGTGCTGGTGGCGACTGACGTCGCTGCTCGCGGCATCGATATCGACGACCTGCCGCTGGTGGTCAACCTAGACCTGCCGATCGTTGCCGAGGATTACGTGCACCGCATCGGTCGTACCGGGCGAGCGGGTAACAAGGGCGAGGCGATTTCCCTGGTGTGTGCCGACGAGGTGCAACTGCTGTCCGCGATCGAGGTCCTGATCCGCCAGACGTTGCCGCGTCATGAAGAGTTGGACTTCATCCCCGACCACCGGGTGCCGATGACCGATGCCAGCGGCCAGGTGCTGAAAAAGCCGAAAAAGCCCAAGAAACCCAAAGAGAACAGTGCCAAGCGCGGGCTGGGCAAGTGGATGGACAGCTCGGAAGATTCGGCACCGACGGTCAAGCCGGTGCGCAAGGTGCCGAGCTTCAACAGCGGGCCACGCAAGCGCAAACCCTAGTGCAGAGTCTTGTTCAAAAATCTGAAAGCCAGCCCAATCCCTGTGGGAGCGGGTTTACCCGCGAAAAAGACACCGCGCTGCCTGGCACGGGCTACGCCCGTGTTCGCGGGACAAGTCGGAGCGCCGAACCGCCGCTCCCACAGGGGATTGGGTTGGCCTTTAGATTTTGAACAAGACAGCTGCACCCACAGGGATTGGGCTAGCCTTTAGGTTTCGAACAAGAGAGTGGCTCCTACAGGGAGGCCGCCTTACGCTCGGACAACCACTCCAGCGCCGCCCGTCCGGCCCGTAGTCCGCTGGCAAAGCACGCCGTCAGCAGGTAGCCCCCGGTCGGTGCTTCCCAGTCCAGCATCTCGCCGGCGCAGAATACTCCGGGTAGTTGCTTGATCATCAAGCCCTCGTCCATCGCCTCGAAACGCACGCCACCGGCACTGCTGATCGCCTCATCCAGCGGCCGCGTGCGCACCAGTTCGATCGGCAGCGCCTTGATTGCCTGGGCCAGGCGCACGGGGTCGGCAAAGGTGGCCTGGTCGGTCAGCTCGCGCAGCAGCGCGGCTTTCACACCGTCGATGCCGAGCTGCCCATGCAGGTGCTTGGCCATCGAGCGGGAGCCACGGGGCTTGGCCAGGGCCTGAGCGATTTTATCCACAGGGCGATCCGGCAGCAGGTCGAGCAGCAAGGTGGCGCGTCCGTTGCGCTCGATACTGGCGCGGAGCGCCGCCGACCAGGCGTACACCAGGCTGCCTTCCACGCCTTGGGCGGTGAGGATGAACTCGCCCTTGCGCGGGGCACTGCCACGTACGCTCAGGGCGATGTTTTTCAGCGGCGCGCCGGCGAACTTGTCCTTGAGCAGGTCGCTCCAGGCCTGGACTTCGAAACCACAGTTGCTCGGGCGCAATGGCGAGATATCCACAGCGCGCTCGGCCAGCAGTGGCACCCAGCTGCCGTCCGAGCCCAGGCGCGCCCAACTGCCGCCGCCCAGTGCCAAGACCACGGCAGTGGCCTGTACCAGGCGTTCGCCCTGTGGATAACCGATTCGCAGTGCGCCTTCCGTGTCCCAGCCAAGCCAGCGGTGCCGGGTGTGGATAACCACGCCGGAATCGCGCAGGCGTTTGAGCCAGGCGCGCAGCAGCGGCGCCGCTTTCATGTCCGTGGGGAAGACCCGCCCCGAGGTGCCGACGAAGGTGTCGATGCCCAGGCCGTGGATCCACTGGCGCAGGGCGTCGGCATCGAAATCACGCAGCAGCGCGTCGATGGCTTCGCGGCGTTCGCCATAGCGACCGATGAAGGCTGGGTAGGGTTCGGAGTGGGTGATGTTCATGCCGCCGACGCCCGCCAGCAGGAACTTGCGCCCCACCGATGGCATCGCATCGAACACCTCGACCGCCACGCCGGCCTGAGCCAGAACCTCGGCAGCCATCAGGCCGGCGGGGCCGCCGCCGATCACGGCGACGAGGGGAGGGGAGGTGGTGTGGGAATCGGTCATGGTGGCGGCAGGCTGTGGAAAAGAGTCGGCATTCTACCCCAGCGGTGCCTGCGCAGATACTGTTCAAAAAATGAACAAATCTTTGCAGGTCAGGCAGTTAAAGGGCTCCAGGGGCTTTCTCGCAGGTTATCCACAAGCGGTTCCACAGTCATTGTGTGTAACCCAGGACCCGCGCCGCGGTGTGATGAAGGATGCCGTGACGCCGAGCCAGCGCCTCCCGGTCCTTGCTGTAACCGCCGCCGATCACCCCGACCACCGGGATATCACGGCCAAGGCAGTGGCGCAGTACCGCTTCGTCGCGGGCGGCGACGCCCGCATCGGTCAGTTGCAGATAACCCAGGGCGTCGTCCTTGTGCACGTCGACACCGGCGTCGTACAGCACAAGGTCGGGCTGGTAGAGCGGCAGCAGGTAGTTCAGCGCATCGTTTACCACCTTCAGGTACGCCGCATCGTCCATGCCGCGCGGCAAAGGGATGTCCCAATCGCTCTGGGCCTTGCGTGCCGGGAAATTCTGCTCGCAGTGCAACGACACGGTGATTGCCTCTGGTGTGTCGTGAAGGATGCGTGCGGTGCCGTCGCCCTGGTGCACGTCGCAGTCGAAGATCAGCACGCGGTGTACGCGTCCGGCTGCGAGCAGGTAGTGGCTGATCACCGCCAGGTCGTTGAAGATGCAGAACCCGGCCGGGTGGTCGTAATGGGCGTGGTGGGTGCCGCCGGCCAGGTGGCAGGCGATACCGTGACGCAGGGCCATCTCGGCGGTCAGCAGCGAACCGCCGACGGCGCGCACGGTCCGCCGTGCCAGTGCCTCGCTCCAGGGCAGCCCCAGACGGCGCTGGTCTTCGCGTGAGAGCTCGCCGTTCATGTAGCGCTCGATGTAGGCGCGGTCATGGGCCAGGGCAAGGATGTCGTTGGGGCAGAGTTCGGGGCGCAGCAAGGCCTGGTCGGTGGTCAGCCCGCTGTCGATCAGGTGATCGTGCAGCAGGCGGAACTTGTCCATGGGGAAACGGTGTTCCGGCGGGAACTCGGGGCTGTAGTCTTCGTGGTAGATCAGCGGCAGGGGCATGGGCAGGATCGCGGCTGGAGGCAGCGTTGATCTTGCCAGCGGGCCGGAATGCCACGCAACTCAAACACTCATCAGCGTTGTGCCGACGCCAGCACTCGTCGCCAGTCCGGCTCGTTCATGCGCCCGAGGATGCGCGCCTTGCCGCTGCCATCGACCGACACGAACAGCGCGCTGGCGTAGCCACTTTCGCGTTCGCCCGGGGCAACCTTGAGCGTGCGCTGGAAGTGATCGACGCAGCCGTTGTGAGTCACCAGCACAAGATTATGCCCTGCACGCTTGTGCGCCATGGCCTGGCCTGCGAAGCCGCTTTCGCAGCCTTCGAGCCAGTCCTCGCTGGTGACCGTGTCGCCGACGATGAAGTGCGCGGTCTGTCGGGTGCGCAGCTTCGGGCTGCTGAGCAGGTCGGCGCCGTCCAGCCCAAGGCGTTGCAACCCTTCTCCTACACGCTGCGCGGCCTGGCTGCCGGAGACGGTGATTCCGGTGGGGTCGTCCAGGCAAGGGCCGGGCGCGCTGTCGCAGCGCTCGGCGTGGCGAATCATCACGATCACGCTGCCTTCGGCCCACTTCTGCAACAGGCCGCTGGCGTTCAATTGTCGTTCATTGCCAAGGTTCACGATGTGCGTCCTCGTTGACGACCACAGCATCAATCCGGCCGCGGCCAGCACCAGGGCGAGGCCGGCGGCCCAAGCCTTGCGCGAACGTCGGTGTCGCTTGCGGCGGGTGGGGAGGGCCAGGTTTTCCAGGATGTCGCTCGACAGCATGCTCGGGCTCCGGCAAGAGAGGGCCGCGCACAGGGCGGCGGCAGGTGATGGCATTCTGTGAAGCGGCCTGTCTGCGCCGAGTGAAGCCGTTGTGAAAATTGCATTGGGCCTGGGGTGCAGGTGAAAAGCGCCCCCGGCGCCTAATCTGTAGACTGCAGGACTGAAAACCTGGAGCCCGCCCCGATGACCCCGATGACCCCGATCCTCAAGCTCGAAAGCGCCCGCCTGGTGTTGCGCCAATGGCATGACGACGATTTGCAGGCGTTCGCCGAGATGTGCGCCGACCCGCAGGTGATGCGCCATTTTCCTGCGCCATTGACGCGTCTGGAGGCCGCCGCGCTGATCGGACGCATCCGTGGTCATTTCAACGAATACGGCTACGGTCTATGGGCATTGGAGCGCATGGACAGTGGTGCCTTCATTGGCCTGACCGGATTGCTCAACGTCAACTTCGACGCACCCTTCGCTCCGGCGGTCGAGATCAGTTGGCGTCTGGCCCGTCGTCACTGGGGCCAGGGCTTTGCCAGCGAGGCGGCCTGGACCTGCCTGCGCTGCGCATTCGCCCAGTTGCGCCTGGATGAGGTGGTGTCGTTCACCACTCAGGACAACGTACCCTCGCAGAAGGTGATGCAGGCGATCGGCATGGTTCAGGACGAGGCAGGCAGCTTCGACCACCCTCGGCTGCCCGAGGGGCACCCGCTGCGCCCGCACGTGCTGTATCGCATCGACCGTCCGCGCTGGGAGCGAACCCTGCATGCCTGAATGGGCCGCCATGCACGGAGGCAATGACAAATTCTGTATGATTTGCGCCAATGCCCGAATTGCCGTGACACCTGTTAGGAGAAGCCCCCGATGAGCCATGTGTTGGACGACCTGGTCGACCTGTTGAGCCTCGAATCCATCGAAGAGAATCTGTTCCGTGGTCGTAGCCAGGACCTGGGCTTTCGTCAGTTGTACGGCGGCCAGGTGCTGGGCCAGTCGTTGTCGGCGGCCAGCCAGACGGTCGAGGACGCGCGTCATGTCCATTCCCTGCACGGCTATTTCCTGCGTCCTGGCGATGCCAGCATGCCGGTCGTCTACTCGGTCGATCGGGTACGCGATGGCGGCAGTTTCAGCACACGCCGGGTCACGGCGATCCAGAAGGGCAATCCGATCTTCACCTGCAGCGCGTCGTTCCAGTACGACGAGGGCGGTTTCGAACACCAGGTGCAGATGCCCGATGTAGTCGGCCCCGAGAACCTGCCCAGCGAAGTCGAACTGGCCCGCGCCATGGCCGACAAGCTGCCCGAGCGAATCCGCGACAAGGTGCTGTGCGCCAAACCCATCGAGATCCGCCCGGTGACCGAGCGCGATCCGTTCGACCCCAAGCCGGGCGATCCGGTGAAGTACGCCTGGTTCCGCGCTGACGGCAGCCTTCCGGACATCCCGGCGCTGCACAAGTACCTGCTGGCCTACGCCTCGGATTTCGGCCTGCTGACCACCTCGCTGCTGCCTCACGGCAAATCGGTGTGGCAGAAGGATATGCAGATCGCCAGCCTCGACCATGCACTGTGGTTCCACCGTGACCTGCGTGCCGACGACTGGCTGCTGTACGCCACCGACAGCCCTTGGGCCGGCAACGCCCGTGGTTTCACCCGCGGCAGCATCTTCAACCGCGCCGGACAACTGGTGGCCTCGTCCACCCAGGAAGGCCTGATCCGCCATCGCAAGGACTGGGCATGAGCCTGCACGAAGTCCGTAACTGGGTGTTCGACATGGACGGCACCCTCACCGTGGCGGTGCACGACTTTGCCGCGATCCGCGAGGCGCTGGAGATTCCGCCCGAGGCCGACATCCTTACCCACCTTGCCGCGCTACCCCACGAAGAGGCTACGGCCAAGCACGCCTGGCTGCTGGAGCACGAGCGCGACCTGGCGATCGCCTCGAAGGCCGCGACCGGCGCGGTCGAGCTGGTACGCGAGCTGTCGGCACGTGGCTGCCGACTGGCGATCCTCACGCGCAACGCTCGGGAGCTGGCACATGTCACGCTGGAGGCCATTGGCCTGGCGGACTGCTTCCCGGTCGAACACATTCTGGGACGCGACGAGGCGGCGCCCAAACCCGACCCAGATGGCCTGTTGCAGATTGCCCGGGCCTGGGATGTGGCGCCGTCGGAGCTGGTGATGGTGGGCGACTACCGCTTCGACCTGGATTGCGGGCGGGCGGCGGGGGCCAGGACGGTGCTGGTCAACCTGCCCGACAACCCCTGGCCGGAGCTGGCGGACTGGCATGCGGCGGATTGCCGGGCGTTGAGGGCGATGCTTGGCTGAAAGATTGCGCTGGGTTCTTCGCGGGCAAGCCCGCTCCCACAACACCCCCCATAGCTTCTGAATACTGTGGTGTTACCTGTGGGAGCTGTTGTTCGCCGCTGCGATTTGCCCGCGAAGAACACACCGCAACCCCAATGTAATGAAACGTCACCCATGACGATTCACTGACATCCCACTACATACCCGGACACTGGCAAGGGCGGCCCGCTGACTAGAATGCCCGGTCTTGAATGAGACCGATTCTCTGTCACGCATCCGCTGTTGCCAGGAGCCCTCCGATGCCCTCGATTCTCCGTTCCGCGCGGCGCTTGCTGCCGTTGCTCATGCTGCTGGCCGCAGGCCTCGGCACTCTCCAGACCGCCAGCGCCGCCCAGGTCACCGACGTGCTCGGGCGCAAGGTCGAGGTCGATCATGCGCCCCAGCGTATCGTCCTCGGCGAGGGGCGGCTGTTCTTCGCCCTGGCCCTGCTGGATCGCGACAACCCGTTCCAGCGCGTGGTCGGTTGGCAGAACGACATGCGCCTGCTCGACCCGCACACCTACGAGGTCTACGCCAAGCTTTATCCACAGGTGGCCAAGCTGCCGCTGATCGGCCAGGCCTCGGAGCAGAGCGTCAGCGCCGAGCAGATCCTGGCACTGAAACCGGACCTGGCGATCTTCAGCATCGCCGGCGAAGGTCCTACCCAGCACAGCCCGGTCGCCGACCTGCTGGAGCAGGCCGGTATCCCGGTACTGTTCATCGACTTCCGCGTGCACCCGATCAAGAACACCCGCGTCAGCCTCGAAGCCCTGGGCACCTTGCTGGGTCGCGAACAGCAGGCGCGGGAATACCTGGACCTCTACGACAGCCACCTCAAGCACGTCACCGACCAGGTGGCGGGGCTCAAGGACAGTGAGCGCCCGAAAGTCTTCCTCGAACTGCTGGCAGGCGTCTGGCAGGCGCCGGGGCACACTACCGGCAAGAGCGGCCTGGGCAGCGTGGTCGAGGCGGTCGGTGGGCACAACATTGCCGCCGACGTGGTGCCCGGTGCGCTGGGCGACGTCAGCGTCGAATACGTGCTCAAGGCCGACCCCGACGTCTACATCGCCACCGGCAACCGTGCCCCCGGCGTGCTGCTCGGCGCCGGTGTGAGTGCCGATACCGCACGCCAGAGCCTGGCCAGGATCATCGCGCGCCCCGAGTTCGCACCACTGCGGCCGATTCGTGATGGCCAGGCCCATGGCCTGTGGCATGACTTCTACAACTCGCCGTTCAACATCCTCGCCATCGAAGCCATGGCTCGCTGGGTTCACCCCGAGCGCTTCAAGGATCTGGATCCGCAAGCGACCATGGCCGACATCAACCACTTGCTGAAGGTCGGCCTGGACGGCCACTACTGGATCGACGCCAAGTGACCGCCCAGGCTCTGGACGGCGCCGCGCTGGCAGCCTGGCGTTATCGGCGCCTGCTCTGGCGGCGCGCCGGGCTGGTCGGAGGGCTGGCCGTGCTGCTGGCGCTGGCGGTGCTCGGCGACCTGGCCAGCGGCGCCTCCGGCATGGGGCTCGGACAACTGCTGCATGGGGTGTTCGACCCGAACGCACTGAGCGCCACCGAACGGGTGATCATCTGGAACGTGCGCCTGCCTTACGCGCTCATGGCGGTGCTGGTCGGGGCCGCGCTGGCACTGGCCGGCGCCGAGATGCAGGCGATCCTCGACAACCCGCTGGCCAGCCCTTTCACCCTGGGTGTGTCCTCTGCCGCGGCGCTGGGTGCGTCGCTGGCCATCGCTTATCCGCTGTCGGTTGCCTGGCTGACGCCGAGCGCCCAGGTGACGGTGATGGCGTTCGTCTTCGCCTGCTTGTCGGTACTGCTGCTGCAGGCCATGTCGCGGCTGCGCGGTGCCGGGGTCGAGAGCCTGGTGCTGTTCGGTATCGCGCTGGTGTTCAGTTGCAACGCATTGGTGTCGTTGCTGCAATTGCTGGCCACCGAGGATGTGCTGCAGCAACTGGTGTTCTGGACCCTCGGCAGCCTGGCGCGGGCCAACTGGCAAAAGCTGGGCATTCTTGCTGCGGTGCTGGCGCTGGTGCTGCCGTTCTCGCTGCGCGCCGCCCCGGCCATGACCCTGCTGCGCATGGGCGAAGACCGTGCCCGCAGCTTCGGCGTGGATACCCGACGCCTGCGCGTCGCTTCGCTGCTGCGCATCAGCCTGCTGTCGGCGACTGCGGTGGCCTTTGTCGGCACTATCGGGTTTATCGGCCTGGTCGGCCCGCACATCGCCCGCCTGCTGGTGGGTGAGGACCAGCGTTTCCTGCTGCCGGCCAGTGCACTGGTCGGAGCGTTGCTGCTGTCGCTGTCGTCGATCGCCAGCAAGCTGATCCTGCCAGGGGTGATCGTGCCGGTGGGGATCGTCACTGCCCTGGTGGGCGTCCCGGTGTTCGTGGTGCTGGTGTTCCGGCGGGGGAGAAGGTTGTGAGCTTGCGTATCGAAGGGCTGTCGGTCAGCTATGGCGCGCGTCGGATCATCCAGCAACTGAGCCTGCCGCCGCTGCCGGCGGGCAGCCTGGTGGCGCTGGTCGGGCCCAACGGGGCGGGCAAGTCCACCCTGCTGCGGGCCCTGGCCGGACTGGAGCGGATGCAGGGCGCGGTGCACCTGGGCGATGAGGACGTTACCCGCCTGAGTTTCGCCGAACGCGCCCGGCGCCTGGCCTACATGCCACAGCAACTGCCGCCGGGGCTGGCGCTCGGGGTGCTGGAGAGCATCGTCGCTGCGCTGCGCGTGGGGGCTGCCGACGACCTGTTGGCGACTGCCTTCGATGCGCTGCGCCAGTTGGGCATCGAGCACCTGGCCGAGCAAGGCTTGGACAGCCTGTCCGGCGGCCAGCGCCAACTGGTGGCCCTGGCTCAGTTGCTGGCGCGCAATCCACAGGTGCTGTTGCTCGACGAGCCGACCAGCGCCCTGGACCTGCACTACCAGCTGCGGGTGATGGATGCGGTGCGTGAGCGGGTGGTGCGCCATCGGCTGTTGGCGGTCGCGGTGCTGCACGACATCAACCTGGCGGCCAGCCATGCCGATTGCCTGGTGATGCTGGAGAAGGGCCGGGTGGTGGCCTGCGGCACCCCGGCCGAGGTACTCGAACCGCAGTTGCTGGCGCAGGTATATGGCGTCGAGGCGCGGGTCGAGCAGTGCTCTCGTGGTCGCTTGCAGGTGCTGGTGGACCGGGCGCTGCGCTGAGCCTGCCGGCCCGGCTGCACGCCCGCTCCGTCGGCCGCTGTCAGGCGAAGACGAAGTACTTGCGTACGGTCTCGACCACTTCCCACGTGCCTTTCATGCCGGGCTCGATGACGAACACATCGCCACCCTTGAGGTGCTTGGGCTCTTCGCCTTCGGGGGTGATGATGCAGTAGCCCTCGAGGAAGTGGCAGAACTCCCACTTCTCGTAGTTGACCTCGAACTTGCCAGGCGTGCAGATCCAGGTGCCCATGATCTTGCTGCCATCGGCCGACAGGTAGGCATTGAGGTTGACGGTGTGCGGGTCGCCGCCGATGCGTTTCCACTTGGTCGCATCGACCACCGGGGTCGGACAGGTTTCGCGCAGGACGGTGATGAAGTCGGACATGGCAGGGCTCCTGATGACGGGCTGAGTGACCCGTCACCTTAGGGGCTGGGCGAAAGGCACGGTTGCCTGCGCTCGACGTTCATCTGTCTGGATGCGCTATGGCGTTCACCTCGACGGTGATATGCGCAAGCTCCTCGTGTTCCGCCAATGCCTGGCGTACACGGTCGGCACTCAGCTCTGTAGTGCAGGCCAGGCCGAGGATGCAGGCGTACTGGTCCTTGCCGACGCGCCACAGGTGCAGATCGGTGATGTTCGCCTGGACTGGCAGCGCGGCGACCGCTTCGCGGATTTCTTCGACCAGTGGCGCGTCCATCTCGGCATCCAGCAGCACCCTCCCGGTGTCGCGCAGCAGCCCCCTTGCCCAAAGCGCCACCAGTACTGCGCCAAGCAGGCCCATGACTGGGTCGAGCCAGGCGGCGCCCCACAATTTGCCCGCCACCAGGGCGACGATAGCCAGCACGGAGGTCGCCGCATCGGCGATGACGTGCAGGTAGGCCGAGCGCAGGTTCAGGTCGTGTTGGTGGTGGCCATGCTCATGGTTTTGCTCGTGGTGGTGGGCATGATCGTCGCGCAGCAGCCAGGCGCAGATCAGGTTGACTCCAAGGCCGATCACAGCGATGAAGATTGCCTCGTCGTAGTGGATGGGACCGGGCGTGAGCAGGCGCTCGACCGACTGGAAGGCCATCACCCCCGCGACCCCGAGCAGCAGCAGGGCGCTGGAGTAGCCGCCCAGGATCTCGATCTTCCAGGTGCCGAAGGCAAAGCGCCGATCTGTGGCATAGCGGCGTGCTGCGGCGTAGGCCAATAGCGAAAGGCCCAGGGCCAGGGCATGCGAGCTCATGTGCCAGCCATCGGCGAGCAGCGCCATGGAGTTGAAGAACCAGCCCCCGGCGATTTCCGCGACCATCATGATCGCCGTGAGCCAGACGGCCAGGCGCGTCTTGCGCTCGGCACCGAGGTTGCTGGTATGGAACTGATGGCTGTGCAGCCATTTGTCAGAGGCGGTGGCCTTCATGGTTTATCATGCTCCCGTATGATCCAGAAATATACTATACCCCAGTATACATATCATGATGTGAGGCGCCATGGCACACACGTTGAAGAACAAGAAGTCGCTGCTGACCCGAGTGCGCAAGATCAAGGGTCAGGCCGGCGCACTGGAGAAGGCGCTCGAGCAGGAGAAGGACTGTCTCGCGATCCTGCAGCAGATCGCTGCGGTGCGCGGGGCGGTAAACGGCCTGATGGCCGAGGTCATGGAAGGGCATATCCGCGAGCACCTGGTGGCGGACGGGCTGAGCATCCAAGAGCGCCAGGAAGAGGCGGACAAGGTGGCTGCGCTGCTGCGCTCCTACCTCAAGTGACTTCAGGGGCTTGAGCCAGCGGGGTGTCGCGCAGGGCTTATACCCCAGGGGGGTATTGATGATGAGGATCGGTAGGGGTGGGTAGGGCGCAATACCGCTGCACCCCGACCCTGCGCTGTTCTAGGCCCACCAGTAGCGCACGAAGTGGAAGAACACCGGCGCGGCGAAGCACACCGAATCCATGCGGTCGAGCATGCCGCCATGCCCTTCGATCATGTGCCCCCAGTCCTTTACCCCACGGTCGCGCTTGATGGCCGACATCACCAGCCCGCCAAAGAAACCCATAGCGTTGACCGTCAGCGCCATCAGCGCTGCCTGCCAGAAGTTGAACGGGGTGATCCAGCACAGCAGCGCGCCGACCAGCGTGGCCAACGCCACCCCGCCGGCCAGGCCTTCGACGGTTTTGGACGGCGACAGGTTGGGCGCCACCTTGCGCTTGCCGAACAGCTTGCCGCACACGTACTGCAGCACGTCGCTGATCTGCACCACCAGGATCAGCCAGGCAATCAGCAGCAGGTTGCGGCCCTCGTAGCCGGGGATGTCCAGGGTCATCAGCGCAGGCACCGACGACACGCAGTAAACCGCGATCATCAGGCCCCACTGCACCTTCGAGGCGCGCTCCAGGAAGCGCGTGGTATCGCCGCCGAAGCTGGCCAGGATCGGCAGCAGCAAAAACAGGTACACCGGGATGAAGATGCTGAACATGCCGTACCAGTCCATGGCGATCAGCAGGTACTGCACCGGCAACGCCACGTAGAACGCAGCCACCAGCGCTGGGTAGTCGCTGCGCCGGGTCGGGGTGAGGGTCATGAACTCGCGCAGGGCGTAGAACGACACGCAATAGAACAGCACGATCACGCCGTACTTGCCGAACACGAAGGCCAGACCGATCACCAGCACCATCACCCACCAGGCGTTGATGCGTGCATTGAGGTTGTCGATCACTGCGTGCGGCGCGGAGCCTGCGCGCCACTTGAGCAGGCGACCGATGATGCTGGCCAGGAGCAGCAGGGCGCCGATGCCGGCGAACAGGGACAAGGTGTTGTGATCCATGTCAGGCTTCCTTCGGGGCCAGGTTCAGCAAGGCTTGACGGGCCCGCTCGAGAAACGCCTGCTTGCTTTCGTCAGGCAGCACCTGCAATGGCTCGCCGAAACTCAGCGTGCACAGCAGCGGCAACGGCAGGGCGCGGCCCTTGGGCATCACCCGGTTGAGGTTGGCGATCCACACCGGTACCACCTCGATTTCCGGCTGGGCAGAGGCGAGGTGGAACAGGCCGCTCTTGAAGGGCAGCAGTGGATCGTCTCCAAGATTGCGCGTGCCTTCCGGGAAGAAGATCAGCGAATCGCCCTGGGCCAGGGCGTCGAGCACCGGTTGCAATGGGTTGTCCTGGCCTTCGCTGCGCTGGCGATCGATGAGGATGCCGTTGAACACCTTGCGTATGACGAAATTGCGCAGCCCGGGCTTGTTCCAGTAGTCCGCGCCGGCCACGGGCCGCGTTCGGCGCCGCAAGGGCTCCGGCAGGGAGGCCCAGAGCAGGACGAAATCGCCGTGGCTGCTGTGGTTGGCGAAGTACAGGCGCTGCACCGGTTGGGGCGTGCAGCCGAGCCACAGGGCACGGGCGCCGGTGATCAGGCGCGCGGCGGAGGTGATGGCGAAGGCGGTGAGGGCGGCGAGCATGGTGCGGGTCATCCGGTGAAGGGCAGTGTCAGCAGGGTAGCCAAGGTCAACAGCAACTGCAGGCCCAGGCACAGGGCCTGGCGGCGCAACAGGGCGAGTGCAGCCTGGCTGCGGGTTGGCCAGTCGCGTGGGTCGTCGGCGCGGGCCTTGAGGTTCAGCGCGAACAGCGCTCGGTCCAGGGCGCGGGTGTCGTCAGTGAGCTGGGTACTGCTGGCCAGGCGATCGAAGAGCTCGGCATCCAGGGCCACGCGCACGGCCCAGTACTTGTGAGCGAGGCCGAGGAGCAGCAGCACGATGCATAGCGCACTGGCCAGCGGATGCAGGTGCAGGCCGAGCAGTGGCGCGAGGCCGTAGGCGACGGCTAGCAGGGTCAGGGCGTCGGACAGGCGTTCCAGTTGTCGGCCACGGGCTAGCAAGGTGGCGACCAGGTGCAGGTTCATGGCTGGACTCCGAGTTGCAGCAGGGCATGACGGTGGCCGGGGTGCAGTACCACACCTGGGCGGGCCCGGCGGATGAGGGCTTCGGCGGCGTCGATGTCGGCGCAGCGGCCGCTGTGGATCAGCCAGGCCGCCACGGCGCTGGCGCTGCGTGAATAGCCCAAAGCACAGCAGACCAGCAGCGGGCCTTGCTGGCGCAGGCGGTCGATGGCTTCGGCGGCCTGGAGCAGCAGGGCGGGGCTCGGGGGTATGAGGTCCAGGGTGGGCAGGCTGAGGTAGGTTGTCTGTTCTGGCCCATTCGCGGGCAAGCCCGCTCCTACAGGGTCAACAGGCGCTGTGGCTGGCCATGGGCAGGGTAGCTCCGCACACAAATCCACTACTGCCGCAAAATCACCTGCCTCGCCCAATCCGGGAATCCGTCCCAGATACACCCCGTCGCATACTTCATCTGCCTGCGGATGCCGCCAGGTCCAGGCTCGGGAGTTGATCCAGGCGCCAACCAGGTAAGGCGCCAGCAGCCAGGTCGCGGCGTTCGACAGATGCCCATCCGCAGCTTTCTGAAATCCGCCAGCTCCCAGCAGCACATAGTTCAGCGCTACCACCAGCAACGCCACTGCCGGCCACAGCAAACACAGCCACCCTCCACCCAGCTTGAAGGCCAGCAGCGCACACAACAGGGCGCTGATGCCATAGCGCAAGCCAAGCCGCCAGCGTTTCGGCTCACGCGCCAGATGCGCCTCGCGCAGCGGCAACGCGCCCTGGTGCGGCCATAGCCACAGGCACAGCAGCCCCACCAGCGCGCCGCTGGGCAGGTCTATGAAGTGGTGCTGCCAGGTGGTCAGCACCGAGAGCCCGATCAAGGCCATCCAGCCGTGCACGGCCCAGCGCCAGAGCGGTTTGCGGGTGTGCCGGGCGAACATGCTCCAGATGATCACCAGCAGTGCGATATGCAGCGACGGTGCCTGGTTATAGGGTTTGTCGAAGCCCATCAGCACATCGAACAGCCAGCCGAACACGCCTGCCAGTTCCGGTCGCTCGAAGGTGAAACGCAGCGGCCACAGCAGGAAGCAACTGACGCTGACCAGCTGCGCGGTCAACAGCGCCAGGGCATGGCGGTCCATCTCCCGACGCGTGAGCGGCAGCAGGAATGACAGGCCGTACAACAGGTCGATCGACCAGTACGGAATGATCGTCCATGGCCACAGCGGCATGTGCCGTTCCCAGCCGAACACCAGGCTGCCGACATCGTCGCGCCCGGCGGTGTAGGTGTTGGCCAGGCCGTAACTGAGGAAGAATAACGGCCCGAGCAGCAACAGCCACAGGACACCGCGCCGGATCAGCCCGGCTTCGCGCGTCATCAGCGAACCCGCTGTGCCAGGCTGACGCTGAAGATGCCCCACTCGTCGATGCGCTGGGCGATCTTGCGAAAACCTGCCGCCTCCACCAACTGGTCCATCTCGGCCTGGCTGCGCCGGCGCATGACCCAGGCGTCGCCGCCGCGGTGGCTGGTCAGGGCGCGGGCGATCATCTCCAGTTGCGGATGCCATGGCTGACCTGTGTAGACCAGGTAGCCGCCGTCTTCCACGGCGTCGGCCAGGCCCGCCAGGGAGTCGCCCACCAGTTGGTTGCTGGCGAACAGCTCATAGAGCCCGGACACCACCGCCAGGGTGGGGCGCGGGTCGAGGCTCGCCAGGCTCTGGCGGTCGAAGGCATCGCCCTGGACGAAACGGGCAATCTCGCCCAGGCCCTTTTCGTCGATCAGCGCGCTGCCCTGCTGTACGTTCAGCTCGCTGTAGTCGCGCAGCAGGATCGAGTCCGGCAATTGCTCCTGCAGCGCTTCGAGGATGTAGCGGCCGTGACCGGCGGCGATATCGACGATGTGCACAGGTCGTGCCTGTTCGCGCAGGCGAGCGATGGCCAGGCGCAGCAGTTCCTCGACATGCACCTTGCGTTGGCGGATACCACGCCAGCCGATGGCATCGAGGTAGTTGCGATCGATCAGCTCGCCCAGTTTGCCCTTGCCGGTCGCCTGGTTGCGGTACACGTAGTCCAGGGTGCTGCCGGAGTCGAAGCCGGTGTCGAAACCCAGCTTCACCCCTTCGGACAGCCCCTTGCCCAGGCGCAGGCTGGCGCGGTAGCTGCGCCAGTAGAGGTCGCGCGGCGAGTTGTGCGGCAGCGGTGCGGCCAGGCTCTCGGCCTCGGCGCAGCTGGCACCGACCTTGTCGGCATCGAGTAGTGAAGGCGCAGGCAGCGGTGCGTCGAAACAGTGGGCGATGAAGCGCTCGATCCGCGCCAGGGCGTGGGCGCGGTCGCGTTCGCCGAGGGTGTCGTGGAAGAAGCCGGGCAGGATATGCATCTCCTTGCGCGGGCTGCCCAGGCGCTCGAAGAAACGCTCCTGCGGGCCGCGTTCCACCACGAAGTCCGCGCCGGACACCAGCAACTGGGTCGGTATCTGGATGGCCTGAGCGTCGGCGACCACGCGGTCGGCTGCCTCGTACAGGCCCAGCAGCACGGTCACCGAGATCGGTCGGCTGATCAGCGGGTCTGCGGTGTACGACATCACCCGTTCCGGATCATGGGTGAGCAGCCGCGGCTTGACGTAGCTGTTGACGAAGAAGTTGCCGCGCAGGGCCTTGAGCAGTTTCAGGCCGGGGCGAGCGAAGGGCACGTAGAGCTTGACCTTGAACGCCGGCGAGGCCAGCACCAGGCAGCGCACCTTGGGCGCGTAGTCGTGGGCCCAGGTGGCGATCAGCACTGCGCCGACGCTCTGCGCCAGCACGACCATATCGGGCTCGGCGATACCGTGCCGCGCCTGGAGATGTTCGATGAAGGTCTGCACGTCGCGCACGCTGGTGGCGAAGCTCGGACTGTCGCCACGGGCCCCTGGCGACAGGCCATGGCCACGGGCGTCCCAGGCGAAGATATCGTAACCGGGCAGGTCCAGTTCGTCGGCCAGGTGCGCCATGCGCCCGCCGTGCTCGTGCCCGCGATGGAACATCACCAGTGCCCGGCGCGGCTGGTGCTCGTTGCGGGTGGCCGGCCAGTGCCGGTAGTGCAGCTCGACGCCGTCGTGGGTCGAGAAGTGCAGCGATTGCGCTTGGCGCATGGTGAAAGTCCTTGTCCTGCGGCAATGGGGTCAGCGGGTTTCGGCCAGCCCGTGGCGTACCCGGTTGTAGAGGGTATAGAGCGAGAGCAGCAGGATGACCAGCAGCAGGCCGTTGATCCACGTCGGATTCAGCACGCCGAAGGCCACGCCGGTACCCAGTACGCCGAAGGCAAAGGCCCGGTCGCTTTTGCCCATCGGGCCGTCGTAACGCCGCGAAGCACCGGCCAGCGGGCCCATCACCCCGGCGTATTCACTGATGACGGCAAGCAGCACCACCAGCACCACCAGTGCCGGCGACACCCCGACCAGCAACGCGAAGGGCAGGTACAGCGCCGCGTCGGCGATTACGTCGCACAGTTCGTTGAGGTAGGCACCGAGGGTCGATTGCTGGCCGAACTCGCGGGCCAGCATGCCGTCGACGGCATTGAGCGCCATGCGCAGCAGCATCCACACCGGGACGAGGATGAACAGCCAGGTGACGTGGGGCAGCCAGGCGAGCAGCAGCCCCAGCAGCACCGACACCAACGCTGCGGCGACGGTGACCTGGTTGGCAGTGACGCCGCGATCGTAGAGACGCTGCACCGAAGGGCGCAGCAGAGCCTGGAAGCGGGGTTTGAGCTGATAGATGGATGGCACGGTGAGTTCCCTGTCGTGGTGCGGCGTGGAGGGGATTGTGGGGAAAGAGATTGGCGGGCGGCAAGGTGCATCTGTCCTACGTGTGAACCAGATAAAACCTTCGCGCCAGGAAGCGTATCGCCGCTCGTCAGACTTTGTGTGGGTAGTGTGTATTAGGGGCTGGTTTAAACAAATCAGATGTGTACCATACACATTAGCTGTCACAGGAAAGGTGGATGCGCAGTCGGGATGTAATCCAGATCATCGAGGCGGATGGTTGGTATGAGGAGCAAGTCAGGGGAAGCCATCATCAGTTTCGGCATCCCTGGAAGCGAGGACGGGTCACCGTTCCCCATCCCAAAGCCAATCTTCCAAAAGGAACCGTACACAGCATTTTGAAACAGGCAGGTCTCAAGTGAGTAGGCAGCTTCGCCGAAGATCTTGCAGACCCATGGAGTGAGTCGATGAAATTTCCAGTTGTTTTGCACAAGGACATAGATTCCGACTACGGCGTGACCGTACCCGATGTCCCAGGTTGTTTTTCTGCCGGCGTCACCGCTGCCCAGGCGCTCGATAACGTCCAGGAGGCACTGGCGCTACATTTTGAAGGCCTTGTCGCCGATGACGAGCCTTTACCCCAGGCGCAGGAGATCGATGTACACGTGGCCAATCCGGATTTTGCCGGTGGTATCTGGGCCGTAGTTGATTTTGATGTCACGCCCTACCTGGGCAAGGCGGTGCGTTTCAATGCGACGCTGCCAGAGAACCTGCTGCAGCGCATCGACGAGAAGGTGAAGCGCGATAGTCGATATGCCTCGCGTTCCGGTTTTCTGGCTTCAGCGGCGCTGCGCGAGTTGTCGATTGCCTATTGAAGTAGCCATCGCGGCTACAACGCATCCCGCGCCTTGCCGCGATACACCCGCAGCACATCCGCCATTACCGCCGGGCGATTTCCGCTGGCGACTTGCTGCCCAGGTCCAGCCCGATCGGCCTGTGCAGGCGTTCGATCTGCTGGGCCGGTCGACATGCTGCATGTTCGGTTACCCCGTTCCAATCGTTGGCGCCACACCCCATGTCTGTGGCAGTGTTGGCTATCTGGCCAGCCCCACAGGGACCGACATGCAGACTCGCAAAACCGGTGTTCGTGCCCAGCAGGCCGACCGCACCAAGGACAACATCCTCAAGGCCGCGGTGAAGGTCTTCAGCAAGGAGGGCTTCACCGGCGGGCGCGTCGAGCAGATCTCCACGCTGGCCAAGTCCAACGACCGGATGATCTATTACTACTTCGGCAACAAGGAAAAGCTGTTCATCAGCGTGCTGGAGCATATCTACGCCAGCTTCAACCAGGCCGAGGCCAAGCTGCGCCTTGACTTGTCCGACCCCGAGAGTGCGTTGCGCCAACTGGTGGCGTTCATCTGGGACTACTACGTGCGTCATCCCGAGTTCGTTACCATCCTGGCCACCGAAAACCTTCACCAGGGCCAGCACGCGCGCAAGTCGCAGAACCTACAGGCGCTGTCCGGCGAGGCGGTCGGCGTGCTGCGGCCGATCATCGAGGCGGGGCAGGCCAAGGGCCTGTTCCGCAATGACATCGACATCACCCACGCCTACCTGATGATTGCCTCGCTCTGCTATTTCTATAACTCCAACCGCCATACGCTCAGCTCGTTCCTCGCCGTGGACCTCGCCGACAAGCAGGCCAAGGCCGACTGGTTGGACTTCATCAGCGATCTCGCCCTGCGCGGCCTGCGCCGCTAGCCTCAGTGGCTGCCGGGGTTGGCGCGTACCTGCGCGCTCTTCGCCGCCAGCCCTTGCCAGGCCGGTTTGTCGGCGGCGAAACGCTGGCGCAGGTAGGCGGCCAGGTCCGCCACCTGGCGGTCCGAGAGGCTATCCCTGAAGCCGGGCATATAGCCCAGGTCGCGGGTCGCAGGCGTTGGAATACCGTGCAAGATCACGCGCAGCAGGTTGTCCGGCACATCGCTGTGCACGTTGCTGTTGACCGCCATCGACGGGCTGACACCGAACAGCTTCGGCCCCAGGCCATCGCTGTGACAGGCCATGCACGCACCTTTGAATACCCGCTCGCCATTGCTGATGGACAGTTGCGTATCGACCTGAGGCGCAGCCTGGGTCGCGACCGTCTGCGGCTCGCCGTCCAGTGAACTCAGGTAGTGGGCAATGGCCCGCACGTCGCTCTCCGGCAAGGTCGCCAGCTCGCTGACCACTGGCCCCATGGGCCCGGCGGCGACACCGTGCTTGTCGGAGAAGCCGGTACGCAGATAAGTGAACAACTCGCTCTCGCTCCAGGGCGTGGACGACTTGCCCAGGGCGTTGAGTGCTGGCGCCTCCCAGCCATCGACCATGCCCCCGGCCAGGTAGCTCTTGCCGGCTTTTTCCGCGCCCATCAGGTTGCGTGGCGAGTGACAGGCGGTGCAGTGTCCGAGGCCGTCGACCAGGTAGGCGCCGCGGTTCCACTGCGCACTGCGCTGTGGGTCGGGCTGGTACTCGCCGCGCTTGAGGAACAGCGCGTTCCAGCCGGCCATCAGCGGGCGCTGGTTGAACGGGAAACGCATGTCGTTGGCCGGCGCCTCCTGGCGCACGGGTGTCTGCGACATCAGGTAGGCGTACAGCGCCTGCATGTCACCGTCGGTGATATTGCGAAACGAGGTGTAGGGAAAGGCCGGGTACAGATGTCGGCCGTCGCGGCTGATGCCCTCGCGCATGGCGCGCTCGAAGGCGGCGAACGACCAGCGGCCGATGCCGGTTTCCGGATCGGGCGTGATGTTGGTGCTGTACAGCGTGCCGAACGGCGTTTCCATCGCCAGGCCGCCGGCATTGACCTTGCCGCCGATGACCGTGTGGCACACCGCGCAATCGCCGGCCGCCGCCACCTGGCGCCCGCGTTCGAGCATCGCCGCCGACCAGCTGCCGGCCGCCGGAGGCGTCACCGGCGCGATTTCCGTGCGAAAGGGCAGGGCGGTGGCGAGCATGCCCAGGGCGGCACCGAACACGCCGGCGATCGAGCCGAACCACCACTTCGAGCGTTTCGACGCGGGCTGTGCTGGCGCAGACGAATCCTCGCCGTTACCGCCAAGCGCAGCACGCACCCGTTCGGCCGTAATCGGCAACTCGCGAAAGCGTATGCCGGTGGCGTCGAAGATCGCGTTGGCGATGGCCGCCGCGCTCGGCACCGAGGCCGACTCGCCGCTGCCCATCGGTGGTTCGTGTTGGCGCGGCAGCATCATCACGTCGATGGCCGGCAGCTCCGGGAAGGTGAGGATCGGGTAGCCGCCCCATTCCTTGCTGGCCACCGTCGATTCCTCGAAGTGCACCTGTTCCTTGAGTACGCGGCTGGTGGACTGGATCACGTTGCCGTGGATCTGGTGGCGCACGCCCTCGGGGTTGACCATCATGCCCGCGTCATGGCCGATCACCACACGGGTAACGGCCACCTCGCCGGTGCGCCGGTCCACCGCCACATCGGCGACCCAGGCCGCCCAGGCGGCGCCGAAACCCGGGAATTTGCTGTGGATGTAGCGCGCATAGGCAAAGCCGCGACCGCGCAACACATCGCCCTCGGCGGGTGCCTGCATGGGCTGGGTGTGCGCCTGCCACTGCGCGCGTTCGGCGGTGGCCTTGACCAGATCGATGGCACGCGGGTCGGACAGGTGGCGCAGGCGGTACTCGACCGGGTCGACGCCTGCCGCGAAGGCCAGTTCGTCGATGTAGGACTCGTGGGCGAAGCTGTTGGGCATCGCCGACACGCCACGCATCCACGAGGCGCGTACCAGCGGTGTCATGTCATTGATGGTGACGCGCATGTGTTCGTAGTCATAGGGCGGAATCGAGGTGCGGTCGCCCATTTCGAACAGCGCCGGCACCGGTTCCACCGCGCCGGTCAGCAGCAGGGCGAGGGTTGGGGCGCCGTTGGAGGGGTAGCTGGTCTGGAAGTCGTAGGCGGCGACCGTGCCGTCGGCGTTCAGGCCGCCGTCGATCTCCATCAGTTGCGCGGTGCCCTTGGGCTCCCAGACATGCTCCTGCTCGCGGGTCAGTTGCACCCGCACCGGGCGTCCGACCGCACGCGACAGCAGCACCGCGTCGGCGCACACGTCGTCGGCGCAGTTGCGGCCGTAGCAGCCCGCCGCCTCCATGCGGATGATCTCGATGCGCGCTTCGGGGCACTCCAGCAACCAGGCGAGATCGGCGCGCAGCAGGTGCGGATTCTGGGTGCCAGACCAGACGCGGATCTGGCCTTCGGTGAAGTCGGCCAGGGCACAAGACGGGCCGATCGAGCCATGCAGCTGGTAGGGCCACAGGTAACTGCGGCTCAGGCGCTGGCTGGCATTGGCGATGCCCGCGTCGACCTCGCCCTTGTCCAGTACGGTGCGCTGCACCCTGGGGTTGTCGCGGATGGCCTGGGCGACGTCGCTGAGGTCGGGCAGCTTGCCAGTGAACGGCTTCCAGCTCAGCTTGAGGTCGTGGGCGGCGCGGATCGCCTGTTCCTCACGCTCGGCCACCACGCCGACGAAGTCGCGGATCACCACCACGGCGACCACGCCAGGCACATGGGCGATGGAGCTTTCATCCACCGCCAGCAGGCTGTTCCCGACGAAGTCGCCACTGTCGTGACCGGCATAGGGCGGGCGGATCACCCGGCCGTGGAGCATGTCGGGCAGGCGCATGTCGTGCACGTAGGTCAGCTCGCCGGTGGCCTTGCCGGGGATGTCTACCCGCGCGGCGCTGCGCCCGACCAGGCGATAGTCCTCGACGGCCTTGAGCGGGGCGTCGTCGGCGATGCGCAATTGCTGGTTGTGTCCGCGCACCAGGTCGGCGAAGGGTAGGCGACGGCCGTCTTCGGCGATCACCGCGCCTTCTTCGATCCGCAAAGCATTGGCTGCGCAGCCCAGCTCAAGGGCGGCCTGCTGCAGCAAGAAGCGTCGCGCCGTGGCCGCGGCCTTGCGCAATGGCACGGCGGAAATCTGCAGGGTGGCGCTGGCGATGGTCGCGCCCTGGTTCGGCGCACGCTCGGTGTCGCCGAGCACCATGTGCACCTGGTCCATGCGCAGGTCCAGCTCCTCGGCGACGATTTGCGCCAGCGAGGTGCGGATGCCGGTACCCAGGTCGACGTGGCCATTGAAGGCATAAACCAGGCCGTCGTCGCTGACGGCGATGAACAGTGCCAGTTCGCGGTCCTTGATCACCGGTGTCACGCCCTTGGCAACCGGCCCCGAGGGTGGGGTGATCTCGTCGACGATCAGCAGCACGCCGCTGCTGGCCAGCAATTGCTCGCGTGAAGGCACCTGTTGCGAGTGATTCATGAGGTTCTCCGGATCTCAGGCCTGGCGGCCGGCGGCGCGGCGCACCGCGCGCAGGATTTCGACGTGGGTGCCGCAGCGGCAGAGGTTGCCGGACAGTTCGTTGCGGATCTGTTCGTCGGTGGGATTGGGGATACGGTCGAGCAGGGCCTTGGCGGTCATGATCATGCCGTTCATGCAGTAGCCGCACTGGGCCGCCTGTTCGTCGATGAACGCCTGCTGCACCGGGTGCGGCGCGGCCTTGTTACCGAGACCTTCGAGCGTGGTGACCTCGCGGCCTTCGGCGCCGGCCAGCGGAATCACGCAGGAGCGCGCGGCCACCCCGTCGATGATTACCGTGCAGGCACCGCACTCGCCCAGGCCGCAGCCGTACTTGGGGCCGTTCAGGCACAGGTCGTTGCGCAGGATCAGCAGCAGCGGTGTGTCGGCGTCGGCGCTGACATCCACAGGCTGGCCGTTGATCCGCAGGGAGATGGTTGTTTGCATTGTTGGCTCATCTCTGGGGCGCTACCAAAGAACACAATTGGTGCGATTTTTCGGTAAGTACTCACTACATGAAATGGTGAGCAAGAAGCAGGCCAGAGAGGCAATGGAAGGGGGGAGGGGGCGTATCATGCCCCGTGGTGCTGCTTTCGCGGGCAAGTCGGGGCGCCTAACCGCCGCTCCCACAAATATTGCTCGGCCTTGGAAACCGGTGGGGCACTTGTGGGAGCGGGCTTGCCCGCGAAAAGGGCGGCGCGTTGCTAGCCAGCCACTTCGTCGCTGTCGATCATCTTGCGCAACAGGAACAGGATCGCCACCCGCTCCCCGGCATTGAGGCTGCCCATGCTCAGCTCACTGATCTGTCGTGCGCAGGGAATCATCGCATCGAGCAGCGCCGAGCCGCTTTCGGTGAGCTCGACGATGACCTTGCGCCGGTCGTCCGGGTCTGGCGACAGCTGCACCAGTTCGCGCGCCTTGAGGCGCTCGACGATGCCACGGATGGTCGCCTGGTCCACCGCCGTGGCCTTGATCAGCTCGGCCTGGGAGCTGGGCCCGTGGTCGCGCAGTGCGCACAGGGTAACGAACTGGATCGAGGTGAGCTGTGGATCGCACGCCTGCTGCTGGAAGATCGCCGTATGCCGCTGGTACGCCTTGCGCAGCAGGTGGCCGATCTGTTCGGTGACGTCATAGGGCGTGGTGTCGAGCGGGGTGGCAACGGGGGCGGTTTTCTTCGGCATGTGATGGCTTGGGCTGTGTGGGTTGGCTGGCCGGCCCCCGAAAGCGGAGCGCCGGGCCAGTATAACCCCTATCGGGCCTTGGACTCCTCGGGCGCGACCACCTCGCCGGCCAGCACCACGGCCTGGTCGTCCAGGTAGATATCGCAGTTGCGCAGCGGGATATCCAGGTGGCACGGGGTCTTGCGCTTGCCGCCGACCTCGGTGTTTGGGCCGGTGGAGAACAGGAAGTTGCCGTAGAAGGCGCGTGCGTCCATGCACATGCCGTCGTTGCGGTCGTGCAGGCCCATGGCGGTCCATTGCGCGCGGGGTTGCAGGCCCCAGCCGATGTGGGAGATGCCGTACACCTCGGGGTCGTTGAAGTACTTCATGTAGTCACGCAGGTATTCGGCCTCGAAGCCGCCGTGGATACCGGTGATGAAGCCTTGCTCGATCTCCAGGGTGATGCGCTCGCGGCAGTAGTTCTTGAACGGCAGGATGATGTCGCCGACATCCAGCACCAGCGTGCCTTCGGCGCTGTCCTCGTTCGGCCAGGTGAACAGGAAGCCACTGGGCCAGTGGTCCCAGCGCCCCGGCTCGTCGGCGTAGCCGTATTCGGTGACCGCCGGATACTGGCCGAGCGGGGCGTGAAAGTCGCTGCCGGCCTTGGAACGCACGTGCATGCTGCGCGCTTGCTTGAGCAGGGTTTCGGCGGCCAGCACGCGACGCTTGTCGTCCTCGGTGGGCAGCATGCGCGCCAGTACTTCCGGGGGTTCGACCGCCAGCAGGATGCGCGTGCCGGTCTTGAGGATCTGCTCCTGCTCGGGTGAGTGCAGCAGCATCATGGTGTCGACGATCAGGTCGGCCGCTTCCAGCGCCCGCTGGGCGGCGATGTTGCCGGTCAGCGCGGTGTCGCCGCAGTAAGCGGTCATGTCGTTGCCCATCGCCGTGGGGTGGTTGAACGACGGCAACTCCACCGCATAGACCTTGGCCTTCAGGCGCTGCGCGGCCTCCATCGCGGCGTTGACCGTGCGCGGGTCGGAGTAGTGGCTCTTGAGCACGGCGACGCTCTGGGTTTCGTCAACCCGAGACAGTTTCAGCACGTGTTCGAACATCTGGGTCAGCTCTGCATTGCTCACCGGCATGGGGGTTCTCCTGGTCAGGACTCAAGGGTCGAGCGGCTGCACCACGGCAGTGCCGGGCGCGTCATCTCGGTGCAAAACAATAGTGTGTACACCATATTTCCTCAGATGAAAGCGCATCCCGCCGATTAGCGCAAGCGTTGCGATCAAACGTTACCTATTCACACATATTCCAATGTTTGCGGTAACAATGGCCGCGTTATCGCCATTGATCGCGGTCCTTGAAAATATTTCGCACTGCCTCTTCCAATTAAAAAAATAGAGCGTATACACTCTAAATCGTCGAGCGGCCGAACCGCTGGCAACACATCAGAACAAGAGGAGACATACCCATGCGGGGTAGGCAGAAAATCGCAATCGTCGGTGCAGGTCTGGGTGGGGCGGCGGCCGCCACGTTGCTGCAGCAGGCCGGGTTCGACGTCGAGGTGTTCGAGCAGGCGCCGGAGTTCACCCGCCTTGGTGCGGGCATCCACATCGGCCCCAACGTGATGAAGATCTTCCGTCGCATGGGCCTCGAGCAGAAGCTGGAGCTGATGAGCTCGCACCCGGACTTCTGGTTCAGCCGCGACGGCAAGACCGGCGACTACCTGGCGCGGATCCCGCTGGGCGAGTTCGCTCGCCGCGAGTACGGCGCTTCGTACATCACCATCCACCGCGGCGACCTGCACGCGCTGCAGATCGAGGCGATCAAACCGGGCACCGTGCATTTCGGCAAGCGCCTGGAAAAGATCGTCGACGAGGGTGACCAGGTGCGCCTGGACTTCGCCGACGGCACTCATACCGTGGCCGATATCGTCATCGGTGCCGACGGCATCCACTCGAAGATCCGCGAGGAACTGCTGGGCGCCGAAGCGCCGATCTACAGCGGTTGGGTCGCTCACCGTGCGCTGATTCGCGGCGACAAGCTCAAGCAGCACGCAGACGTGTTCGAGGACTGCGTGAAGTGGTGGACCGACGATCGTCACATGATGGTCTACTACACCACCGGCAAACGCGACGAGTACTACTTCGTCACCGGCGTACCGCACGAGGCCTGGGACTTCCAGGGCCCGTTCGTGGACAGCAGCCAGGAAGAGATGCGCGCCGCATTCGAGGGCTACCACTCGACGGTGCACAAGCTGATCGACGCGACCGAGTCCATCACCAAGTGGCCGCTGCGCAACCGCAACCCGCTGCCGCTGTGGAGCCGTGGCCGCCTGGTGCTGCTGGGCGATGCCTGCCATCCGATGAAGCCACACATGGCCCAGGGCGCCTGCATGGCCATCGAGGACGCGGCAATGCTGACCCGCTGCCTGCAGGAAACCGGGCTGTCCGACCACCGCACCGCCTTCGCCCTCTACGAAGCCAACCGCAAGGAACGCGCCTCGCGGGTGCAGTCGGTGTCCAACGCCAACACCTTCCTCTACACCCAGGAAGACCCGGCGTGGGTCTACGGCTATGACCTCTACGGCCAGGAACTGAAAAGCGGGGAGGCGGCATGAGCAGCTTCGTCGCCGGCGGCAACGTCAGCGCCAACGGCATCCGCCAGCACTACCTGCGCTACGGCGGCAAGGGGCCGGCGCTGATCCTGGTGCCGGGGATCACCAGCCCGGCGATCACCTGGGGGTTCGTCGCCGAGCGTCTCGGCCTGCACTTCGACACCTATGTGCTGGACGTGCGCGGGCGTGGCTTGTCCTCCAGCGGCCCTGGCCTGGACTACGGCACCGATGCCTGCGCCGCCGACATTCCGGCCTTCGCCGCAGCGCTTGGGCTTGGCAGTTATCACCTGGTCGGCCATTCGATGGGCGCACGCTTCGCCATTCGCGCTGCCGCCCAGGGCGCGCCGGGCCTGCAGCGCCTGGTGCTGATCGATCCGCCGGTGTCCGGTCCGGGCCGGCGCGAGTATCCGAGCAAGCTGCCGTGGTACGTCGATTCGATCCGCCAGGCCACGACCGGCATGACCGGCGAGGACATGCGCGCCTTCTGCGCGACCTGGAGCGACGAGCAACTGGCCCTGCGCGCCGAATGGCTGCACACCTGCCACGAGCCGGCGATCGTGCGAGCCTTCAACGATTTCCACGAGGTGGATATCCATCAGGACCTGCCCGCCGTGCGCCAGCCGGCGCTGCTGATGGTGGCCGGGCGTGGCGGTGTGATCCAGGCGCAGGACATCGCCGAGATCCGCGAGCTCAAGCCGGACATCCAGGTGGTTCAGGTCGACAACGCCGGCCACATGATTCCCTGGGACGACCTCGAAGGCTTCTTTGCCGCCTTCGGCGATTTCCTCGACCATTCCCTCGTCTGAAGGAGCACGAGACATGACCAAGCTGTATCGCATCGGCCAGATCGTGCCGAGTTCGAACACCACCATGGAAACCGAGATCCCGGCGATGCTCACCGCGCGCCAGGCGATCCGCCCGGAGCGCTTCACCTTCCACTCCAGCCGCATGCGCATGAAGCAGGTGAAGAAGGAAGAACTGGCGGCGATGGACGCCGAGTCCGATCGCTGCGCGGTGGAGTTGTCCGACGCCAAGGTCGACGTGCTGGGCTACGCGTGCCTGGTGGCGATCATGGCCATGGGGCTGGGCTATCACCGCCAGTCGGAGAAACGCCTGCAGAAAGCCACCGCCGACAACGACGCGCTGGCGCCGGTGATCACCAGTGCAGGTGCCTTGGTCGAGGCGTTGCACGTCATGAAGGCCAAGCGCATCGCCATCGTCGCGCCCTACATGAAGCCGCTGACCGAGCTGGTGGTGAACTACATCCGTGAAGAGGGCTTCGAGGTTCAGGACTGGCGTGCGCTGGAGATCCCCGACAACCTCGCCGTGGCGCGCCATGATCCGGCCAACCTGCCGGGCATCGTCGCCGGCATGAACCTGGAAGGCGTCGATGTGGTGGTGCTGTCGGCCTGCGTGCAGATGCAGTCGCTACCCGCCGTGGCCAAGGTCGAGGCACAGACCGGCAAGCCGGTGGTCACCGCGGCCATCGCCACCACCTACGCCATGCTCAAGGCACTGGACCTGGAGCCTGTGGTTCCGGGCGCTGGTGCCCTGCTGTCGGGCGCCTACTGAAACGGGAGACGGACATGAGCGACGCACAGAGCGCCCGTGACAACTACCAGGGCGTGTGGGGCCAGCGCATCGGCTTCGGCCGCAAGGCGGCCCTGCTGATGATCGACTTCATGCAGGGCTATACCACCCCCGGTGCGCCGCTCTACGCCCCCGGTGTGGTGTCGGCCGTCGAGCAGGCCAGCGGCCTGCTGGCGCTGGCGCGTGACTGCGGTACTCTGGTGGTCCACACCAATATCCGCTACCAGCCCCCGCACTTTGCCGATGGTGGCGTGTGGGTGCGCAAGGCGCCGGTGATGAAGGACATGGTCGAGGGCAATCCACTGGCTGCATTCTGCGAGGCGGTGATGCCACTGGCGCAGGAAGTGGTGCTGAGCAAGCAGTATGCGAGCGCCTTTTTCGGCACCAGCCTTGCACCGCTGCTGCATGCGCAAGGGGTCGATACCGTGGTGCTGGCCGGCTGTTCCACCAGCGGCTGTATCCGCGCCAGTGCGGTGGATGCGCTGCAGCACGGGTTCCGGACCATCGTGGTGCGCGAGTGCGTCGGCGATCGCCATGAGGATCCGCACGAAGCGAACCTGTTCGACATCGACAGCAAGTACGGCGATGTCGTCAGCCGCCAGGAGGCCATGGAGCAACTCAAGCGCCTGGCCGACTGAGTCGAGCGCCTTGTACCCATAACAATCGAGGAACGGTGCAGGAACGCCCGTTCCATCGCCGTCCGCTGTGCGGACGGTCGCCCCGCAGGAGCACTCGGGGTCTTGTGACGCTGCCCTGGACAGCCGCCTGTAGTGTGCGGCGCTCTTGGAGCGTCGAAAACTGCTGGCCTAAAAACAACCACAAAGTCGCCGCCAGGAGACAAGAAATGCCAATTGCGAATGCAACCGCGGTTCACAGTGCAACCGACCAAGGCACACAAGCGCTCTACCGCAAGATCACATGGAGGCTGATTCCCTTCCTGTGCTTCTGCTATCTCGCGGCCTATCTGGACCGTATCAATGTCGGCTTCGCCAAGCTGCAGATGCTCGAAGACCTGCAGTTCAGTACCGCAGCCTACGGCCTGGGGGCCGGGCTGTTCTTCGTCGGCTACATCATCTTCGAGGTGCCGAGCAACCTGATCCTGGAGCGCGTCGGTGCCAAGCTCTGGATTGCCCGGATCATGATCACCTGGGGCCTGCTGTCGGCCTGCACCATGTTCGTGTCCACCACCACCCAGTTCTATATCCTGCGTTTTCTGCTCGGGGCCGCCGAGGCGGGCTTTCTCCCGGGCGTGCTGTACTACCTGACCATGTGGTATCCGACCTACCGGCGTGGGCGCATCATCGCGCTGTTCATGATCGGCTTGCCGCTGTCGAGCGTGATCGGCGGGCCGATCTCTGGCTGGATCATGGGGCACTTCGACCAGGTCCACGGCCTGCATGGCTGGCAGTGGCTGTTCCTGCTCGAGGCGATCCCCAGCGTGCTGCTCGGTATCCTGACCTTCTGGGCCCTGCCGAACAATTTCCACCAGGCCAAATGGCTGTCCGACGATGACAAGGCGCAACTGGCCAGCGACCTGGCTGCGGACGATGCCGAGGGCAAGGGCAGCAAGCACAGCTTCCGCGATGGCTTCTTCAACCTGAAGGTATGGATGCTCGGCGGCATCGATTTCTCGATCCTGCTCAGTGCCTATGCCATGGGGTTCTGGATGCCGACCTTCATCCGCGATGCAGGCGTCAGCGACACCTTCCACATCGGCCTGCTCACTGCGATTCCGAGCCTGGCCGCGCTACTCGGCATGCTGATGATCGGCGCCAGTTCCGACCGTCATCGCGAGCGTCGCTGGCACATCATCGTGCCGTTCATCATCGGCGCCATCGCCATGGCCAGCAGCACCCTGTTCAGCCAGAACCTGGTGATGACCGTGGCGCTGTTCGCCATCGCCTCGGCGGCGATCATCGGTGCGGTGCCGGTGTTCTTCAGCCTGCCGGCGACCTTCCTCAAGGGTACCGCCGCGGCCACCGGTTTCGCCCTGGCTTGCTCGCTGGCCAATATCGCGGGCCTGGTGAGCAACTCGCTGATGGGCATCGTGACCGATCTCACCGGTACCTCCCATGCGGCATTGTGGGTGTTCGCCGGCTGCCTGATCCTGAGCTGCTTCCTGGTGATCGCGCTGCCCGCGAAGCTGGTCAACCGCTAGTGGTCGACCGCTTCTCGCAACAGTAGCCCGGCGGGCCTGGCGCCCGCCTGATCCCTTCATCACGCCATCCGCACGTCGGCGGCCTTCAGGCTGCCGCGGTGGATCGCTGTTGCCCGAATCCAGGAGTCGCTCCCCATGCACGTACAGATTTCCCAGCGTTTTTCATCGGCTACCCGACTGGCCGGTGGCTGCGTCGCCGCAGCGCTGTGCCTCGATGCCTCTGCCGAAGACAGCGGTTTCATCGAAGGCGCCCGCGCCACCTTGCAGGCGCGCAATTACTTTTTCAGCCGCGACTATGCGGATATCAAGGGTACCAGCACCCAGTCCCGTACCCAGGAATGGGCGCAGGGGTTCATCCTCAATGCCAGCTCCGGTTATACACAGGGGACGGTGGGTGTCGGCCTCGATGTGACCGGGCTGCTCGGCTTCAAGCTCGACAGCAGCCCGGAACATTCGAAGTCGGGCCTGCTGCCGAGCCTTGCCAGCGGCAAGTCGGCGGACGAGTACAGCCGCCTGGGTGCGGCGATCAAGTTCAAGGTGTCGCAGACCGAGCTCAAGGTCGGTGAGCTGATGCCCAACCTGCCAGTGCTGTTGTTCAGCGACTTGCGCCTGCTGCCGCCAACGTATCAGGGGGCGATGCTCGAGTCCCGCGAGATCGCCGGGTTGACCTTGAACGCCGGCCAGTTCCGCTCCACCAGCCTGCGCGACTCGTCCAACAGCCAGAAGATGTACGCGCTGGTCAACGACCCGATCAACCCGTCGCGGCTGGCGCGCTTCACCAGCGACCGCTTCAACTACGTCGGCGCCGACTATGCTTTCAACGACAACCGCACCAGCGTCGGGGTGTGGCAGGCGCAACTGGAGGATATCTACCAGCAGCGCTTCTACAGCTTCAAGCACGCCGAGCCGGTGGGCGACTGGACGCTGGGTGTCAATGCTGGGTACTTCGACGCTCGCGAGGACGGCCGCAAGATTGCCGGTGACTACGACAACCATGCCTTGTTCAGCCTGTTCTCGGCCAAGACTGGCGGGCATACCTTCTATGTGGGCTACCAGCAGATCGGCGGCAAGGATGGCTTCATCCAGGTCGGAGCCAACACCAACCCGATGGGCAACACGCTGCCAACCTACGAGTTCTCGGCGCCGGGGGAACGTTCGTGGCAGGTGCGCCATGACTATAACTTCGTGGCCCTGGGCATTCCCGGCCTGACCTCTACCCTGCGCTATGTGAAGGGCGGGGATGTGGACACCGGGCTTGGCTTCGAAGGGCGTGACCGGGAGCGCGATCTGGACCTGGCGTATGTGGTGCAGAGCGGGCCGCTGGCCGGGCTGGGGGTGCGGGTTCGCAATGTCATGGCGCGGTCCAACTACCGGACCGATATCGATGAGAACCGGTTGATCCTGAGCTATACGGTGAAGTTGTTCTGATCGGGGTGTGCTGAGTCAGTACGGGCCTTTTCGCGGGCAAGTCGCAAGGCAGAACCGCTCCCCCTGTGGGAGCGAGGGCTCGGCGCCCCGACTTGTCCCGCGAGGCAGACGACGCGCTGCATGGCACCGGCTACGCCGGTGATCGCGGGACAAGCCCGCTCCCACAATTAACACCGCAGTATTCAGAAGTTGCGGAGCTCTTGTAGTGGCAACTGTCTTGCTCAAAATCTAAAGACCAGCCCAATCCCTGTGGGAGCGGGCTTGTCCCGCGATCACCGGCGAAGCCGGTGCCATGCAGCGCGTTATCTTATTCGTGGGTCAAGTCGGGGAGCCGAACCGCCGCTCCCAGACTAACTCACTCCTCAAGCCCAAGCCGCTCGACCAGCGCCGCCGCATACCCCGGCAACCCGGCAAAATCCCGGGCGCACAGTTGCAGCCGACGATTGGCCCAGTCTTCCTCCAGCGCCACCCAGCGCAAGGGCAGCACCCCCTCCCAGCGTCTCACCGAGGCCAACGGCACCACGCCGACCCCGGCACCCCCGGCTACCATGCGGATCACACCGTCAAAACCTTCGGCCCGTACCCGTACCTGCATGCGCCGCCCGAGGCGCAGTGCCTGTTCTTCGAGGTGCAAGGCAAGTGCGCTGTCCGCACCCAGCCCCACATGGCCATGCACGAGGCTGTCGACGAAACGTGGCGCCGAGAGCCCAGCCAGCGGATGCCCGTGGGGCATGATCAGCACCAGCGGGTCTTCGCGAAACGGCCGCACCTGCAGGTGCTCGCTCGGTGCCGCCGTGGAAATGATGCCCAGGTCCGCAGTCCCCTGGGTGATCGCCTGTACGATGCGCAGGCTCGGTTGCTCCTGCACGTCGACGCTGACGCCCGGAAACGCCACCAGGTATGCAGCCAGCAACTCCGGCAGGTACTCGGTCAGCGCCGCGGTATTGCACAGCAGGCGCACCTGCCCCTGTTGGCCTTGGGCATATTGGCCGAGGTCGTACTGCAACCGCTCGACCTGCTGGGCGATCAGCCGCGCATGCTGCAACAGCGCCTGGCCCGCAGGCGTTGGCTGCACCCCTCGGCGGTTGCGTTCGAGCAAGGCAATACCCAGCGAGGTTTCCATGGCGCGGATCCGCGCACTGGCCGCAGGCAGCGAAAGATGGCTGCGGCGGGCACCGGCGGTGATGTTGCCGCATTCGAGCGTGTGGCGGAAAAGGCCGAGGTCGATCAGGTCGAAATGCATGTGCCTCTGTCCTGGCAAGAGTCTGGCTGAGTATATGGCAGATTTTCAGCCCATCGCCGAGGGTGCAGGATGGCGTCATGAATACCTTTATCGCGTTGTATCAAGACATGGGGCTGGCGCTTTCGCTGCTGGTTATCTTTACCTTCGCCCTGGCCGGTGCGGTCAAGGGGGTGATCGGTCTGGGAATGCCGACCATCGCCATGGGCATGCTCGGGCTGGCTATGCCTCCGGCGCAGGCAGCGGCGCTGCTGATCGTGCCCTCTACCCTCACCAACCTGTGGCAGCTCGCCTCTGGCGGGCACCTGCGCGGGCTGCTCAAGCGCCTGGGCGGCATGTTGATGATGATCGTCGTGGGTACGCTGCTGGGTAGCCTGTGGCTTGGCATCGACAGCGGCCCATGGGCGGCGCATGCGCTCGGCGGGGCACTGCTGGTGTATGCGTTGTATGGGCTGGTGGGGCCGGGTTTGCGGGTCGCGCCGCAATGGGAATCGTGGCTGGGGCCGCTGTGCGGCCTGCTGACCGGTGTGGTGACGGCAGCGACCGGGGTGTTCGTGATGCCCGGTGTGCCCTACCTGCAGGGCCTGGGGCTGAATCGCGATGAGCTGGTCCAGGCGATGGGGCTGTCGTTCACGGTCTCGACCTTCGCACTGGCGCTTGGCCTGGCCGGGCAGGATGCGCTCGACGGCCCGGCCCTGGGTGCGTCATTGCTGATGCTGGTGCCCGCCCTGCTCGGCATGTTCGCCGGCACCTGGCTGCGTCAGCGCATCAGCGCCGCGCTGTTCAAGCGCTGCTTTTTCATCGGCCTGGCGCTGCTTGGCGGGCACCTGTTGATCAACGGCTAGCGGAAGACGGGCTGAGCATCTCGATCATCTGGATATCGAAGTCGCGCTCCAGATAGTCCATGCGCTTCTCGAAGAACGCAGCCATGTGCGGCAGCGCCGAGTGCACGTCGAGGGCGGCCTTGTCGGCCCAGACCTCGTAGAACACGAACAGGCTCGGATCTTCCTTGTCACGCAGCATGTGGTACTCGATGCAGCCGGGCTCCTGGCGGCTCGGTTCGACGTAGGCGCGGAACAGGGTTTCGAAGGCTTCGGCCTTTTCAGGACGGGTCTTGGCTTTGAGGATGAAAGCGAACTGCTCACTCATGGCGATGGCCTGTGCGGGGGAAAGTGAGCAGATTGTACTGCAATAATCAGATGTCTATTCGTGACTTGAAGGCAAATGTATTTTGCCGCCACCCGGCTTTTTCCTGTGCTCGCGACTGCCTAATCTGCCGCCATCACTTTTGACTCGGTCGGCAGGCGAACTTGCCTCGGACCGACCCAGACCCGCGAGGCTCACCATGAAAAAGATTCTTCTGCTCAACGGCGGCAAACAGTTCGCTCATTCCGACGGCCGCCTGAACCGCACCCTGCACGAGGCCGCCCTGGCCTATCTGGACCGCGCCGGTTTCGATGTGCAGCAGACCTTCATCGACGGTGGCTATGACGTCAAGGAGGAGGTGCAGAAATTCCTCTGGGCGGACGTGGTCATCTATCAGATGCCAGGTTGGTGGATGGGCGCGCCCTGGACTGTGAAGAAGTACATCGATGATGTCTTCACCGAAGGCCATGGCAGCCTGTACGCCAACGATGGCCGCACCCGTTCCGATGCCTCGCAGAAGTACGGCAGCGGCGGCCTGATCCAGGGCAAGCAGTACATGCTCTCATTGACTTGGAACGCACCGCAGCAGGCCTTCGACGATCCGACCGACTTCTTCGAAGGCAAAGGTGTGGATGCGGTGTACTTCCCGTTCCACAAGGCCAATCAGTTCCTTGGCATGACCGGCCTGCCGACCTTCCTGGCGGTAGATGTGATGAAGCGCCCGGATGTGCCAGCAGCACTGGCAGCGTATGAAGCGCACCTGGCCAAGGTGTTCGGCAAGGCCGAGTGATGACGCGGCGCCACTTGCGCCGTTATCGCCCAGCAGCTATCAATCAGCACTACCCCAAGCTCAAGGCCGCCGCGTGAAAACCCGATCCGAAGAACTCCAGGTATTCGTCGCCGTCATCGACTGCGGTTCGATCTCCGCCGCCGCCGAGCAGATGGGCCAGACCCCGTCGGCGGTGAGTCGTACCCTGTCGCGCCTGGAGGGCAAGCTTGGGACCACGCTGGTCAACCGCACCACCCGGCGCATGGACTTGACCGAGGAAGGGCGTTTCTTCCTCGAGCGTTCGCGGGCCATCCTCGAGCAGATGGACGACATGGAGGAGCGCCTGTCGATGAATCGCCAGACCCCGTCCGGGCGTTTGCGGATCAACGCCGCGGCACCGTTCATGCTGCATGCCATCCTGCCGTGGATCTGCGAGTTTCGCCGCCAGTACCCCGGCATCGAGCTCGAGCTCAATACCGACGACCTGATCATCGACCTGCTGGAGCAGAGCACCGACGTGGCCATTCGCATCGGTGAACTGGCCGATTCCAGCCTGCACGCCCGATCGCTGGGGTGCAGCCCCGTGCAGGTGCTCGCCAGCCCGGATTACCTGGCCCGGCGCGGCACACCGCAGAAGGTCGAAGACCTCAGTGCGCACTGCCTGCTGGGATTCAGCGCACCTGAAACGCTCAATCAGTGGCCGTTGCGCCATGCTCAGGGCGATCGCTGGCCGATCCGCCCGGCGATCCTCGCCTCCAGCGGCGAGACCCTGCGCCAGCTGGCATTGGCCGGTGAGGGCATCGTCAGCCTGTCGCATTTCATGACCCACGAAGACATTCGCGCTGGCCGCCTGCAGGTGGTGCTGGCCGAGGCCAACAACGGCTATCGCCAGCCGATCCACGCGGTCTACTACCGCAATACTCAACTGGCGCTGCGCATCCAGTGCTTCCTCGACTTCATCCAGCGCAAGCTATCGATGTACGCCTGCTGAGTTACCTGAACGCGACAGATTTGCCCAAAGACGCCTCCCTTCCTGTGTGCCGTTTGCTTAGTCGCAACGGTTGAGCCTTAAATGAGTGCTCGACAAAAACAACACCAAGGAAGTGTCATGCGTATCGTCATGTTCCAGTCCCTGGCCCTCGGGGCCGCGATCCTGAGCTGTTCTTCCGCCTATGCCGTGACACTCGAAGGTGGCGCGGTGGCGGCGCCCGATCAATATGGCGCACAGGTAGCCGCCGACATTCTCAAGAAGGGCGGTAACGCGGTGGATGCTGCGGTCGCCACCGCCTTCACCCTGGCGGTCACCTACCCGGAAGCCGGCAACATCGGCGGCGGTGGGTTCATGACCCTGTTCGTCGACGGCAAGCCGTACTTCCTCGACTACCGTGAAGTCGCGCCCAAGGCCGCCACGCGCAACATGTACCTGGACGACAAGGGCGAGGTCATCGAAAACCTCAGCCTGGTTGGCGTGCGCGCTGCTGGCGTGCCCGGCACGGTGATGGGCCTGTGGGAGGCGCACCAGAAGTTCGGCAAGCTCAAGTGGAGCGAGCTGCTCACCCCGGCCATCGGCTACGCGCAGAACGGCTTCAAGATCGCGCAGAAGCAATACCAATATCGCGACGATGCCCAGGGCCTGTTCAAGACTGCTACCAACTTCAATGACTACTTCGGCAACATGAAGGTCGGTGAGCTGTTCAAGCAACCCGAGCTGGCCAAGACCTTGGAGCGCATCGCCGACAAGGGCGTCAGCGAGTTCTATCAGGGCAAGACCGCTGACCTGCTGGTGGCGCAGATGCAGGCCGACAAGGGCCTGATCACCAAGGAAGACCTGAAGGACTACAAGGCCGTGTGGCGCGATCCGATCGCCATCGACTGGCGTGGCAATGTGGTCTATACCGCGCCACCGCCAAGCTCTGGTGGCGTCGCTCTGGCCCAGCTGTTGGGCATCAAGGAAGACCGCGCAGCCGACTTCAAAGGGGTCGAGCACAACTCGGCGAAGTACATCCACCTGCTGGCCGAGATCGAGAAGCGCGTGTTCGCCGACCGCGCCGACTACCTGGGCGACCCGGCCTTCACCAAGGTGCCGGTCAAGGAGCTGGTGGCCAAGGACTACCTCGCCAAGCGCGCGGCGCAGGTCAACCCCAATGCGATCTCCGACACCGACAAGGTCAAGCCGGGCCTGGAGCCGCACCAGACCACGCACTTCTCCATTGTCGACAAGCAGGGTAATGCGGTGAGCAACACCTATACCCTGAACCTCGACTATGGCAGCGGCGTGGTGGTCAAGGGCGCGGGCTTCCTGCTCAACGACGAGATGGACGATTTCAGCGCCAAGCCGGGAGCGGCCAACGCCTTTGGCGTGGTGGGTGGGGATGCCAACGCCATCGAGCCGGGCAAGCGCATGCTCTCGTCCATGAGCCCCAGCCTGGTCACCCGCGACGGCAAGCTGACCCTGGTGGTCGGTACGCCCGGTGGTTCGCGGATCTTCACCTCGATCTTCCAGGTGATGAACAACCTGTACGACTATGGCATGCCGCTGGAAAAAGCCGTGGCCGCCCAGCGCGTGCACCATCAGTTGCTGCCCAAGGACACCATCTATTTCGACAGTTATGCACCGCTCAAGGGACAGGTGGCGGAGGATCTGAAGAAAATGGGCTATGTGCTCGAGGATCAAGGCTGGGAGATGGGTGATATCCAGGCGATCCGGGTCACCGGCGACAAGCTCGAGACCGCTTCCGATCCGCGCGGGCGCGGGGTGGGGTTGATCGTTCGCTAACCTGACAAGGGGCGAGGGCATCTTGTGCTCGCCCCTTTGCATACCTGTGATTTCTGTCAGTTGTTGGACCTGCTCACGTTCTCTATAACTCAGGCGACCCTAGTCTGTTCGCCAGTGGAGATTTCGTGATGAGCGTGTCCCAACCCTTGAAGTTTCTAGTGCTGCCGCCCGGCGTATGCCACCTCGAAGCGCCGACGCTAGAGGGCAGTCGCCCTCATCCTGGCTATCCTGGAAATGCCTCGCGGACCTGGTATGACTACGCTTTTGTGCATGCCCAGCGTCACAACAACTTGAACGTTCGTGTCCCCACCACTCATATGAGCGTTGGTGACAAGGTCGTCGTCTCGATCTTTTCTGGCTGGTTGTATGAGTTGCCCGCCGTCGTGATTCAGGCCAGCCATCTGCAAGATGGCCTGGTCCTCGTCCCTTTCCCGGCGAACATGATGATCAGTTGCCAGGGTAAAAGCGCCCATTGCAGCTACCGTATCGAGCGCACTCCCTGCGTGATTGCTGTCTCGAATCCACGTCGCGTGCGTATGGAGTCTCGCATTCGCGAGACGGCTGACGTTCGCACTCCAGCCTTTGTGCGGCCACGCATTTTGCAGGAGGCCGGGAGGCGTGTGTTCTTCATTCCGGCAGTGGGTCTGACCTTCGGCGGCAAGCTGGAGATCAGCTGCTATGACGATGCATTGGGGCTAGAGGTGGAGCGCAATCTTCCTCTGCCTGCGTCAGGTGCTGATTTCAGGCACGACATCACGCCTTGGTTCAATCGTCGGAAATCACCTCGCGGTTGGTTTGCCTACAGCCTGAGCAAAGTGGCAGGCGACAGGGTGTTCTCGGAGCTGCGAGAGTACGATAACTGGTGAACCACCCTGCCACAGTATGACCGGGGCCATGGCACGGCACCGTTCATGACTCAGACGCGGAAGTGGCTGACCATCGTCTGCAACTGCCCGCCCAACCGCGCCAGCTCCACGCTTGACGCTGCTGTTTCCTCGCTGGCTGCCGCCGTTTGCTCCGACACATCGCGCACATTCATGATGCTGCGGCCGATTTCGTCGGCCACGGCGCTCTGCTGCTCGGCTGCCGCTGCGATCTGCTGGTTCATCGCCTGGATCCCCGACACGGTACGGGTGATGCTGGCCAATGAGGTGCCCGCCTTGCGTGCCAGTTCCACGCTGCTGTCGGTCAGCCCGCTGCTGCCTTGCATGGCGGTGGCCACGCGCTGGGTGCCGTTTTGCAGGCTGGCGACCAGCTCTTCGATCTCTTCGGTGGATTTCTGCGTGCGCTGGGCCAGGGCACGGACCTCATCGGCGACCACCGCAAAGCCGCGCCCGGCTTCACCGGCACGCGCCGCTTCGATGGCGGCATTCAGTGCCAGCAGGTTGGTCTGCTGGGCCACCGACTTGATCACGTCCATGACGCTGCCGATCTTCTGGCTTTCCTGTTGCAGCAGGTTCATCGCCTCGGTGGAGTGCTGTACTTCAGCGGCCAGGCGTTCGATCTGGCCGATGGCCTCGTTCACCACCCTGTCGCCGGCACGGGCCTCGCCGTCGGCCTGGGTGGCGGCCTGGGATGCCTGCTCGGCATTGCGTGCGACCTCCTGTACGGTCGCCGTCATCTCGTGCATGGCGGTGGCGACCTGGTCGGTCTCGACCTTCTGATTGTTGACCCCGGCACTGGTCTGCTCGGTCACCGCCGACAGTTCCTCGGCGGCGCTGGCGATCTGGGTCACGCCGTCGCGGATACCGGTGATCAGTGCGCGCAGGGTGTCGCCCATGCCCGCGATGCCCTGCTGCAGGGCACCGAGTTCGTCATGCCGGGTGATTTCCAGGCGCTGGGTGAGGTCGCCTTCGGCGATCTTCTTCACCACCTCGAGGGTTTCCTGCAAGGGGCGGGTGATCTGGCGGGTGATGACCACGGCGCCGAGCAGGCCGAACACCAGCGCCAGCAGCGCCACGCCCAGTTGCAGGTTGCGCGCCTGGGCGGTATCGACGTCGCGTCTGCCAAGTTCGATCTTGTACAGCTCGTCGCTGCGCTTGGTGATCTGCGCCTGCTCCTCGATCATTTCCTGGCGTGCCGTGGCGATCGCCGCCCGGGCGTCGCGTACCGGCTGCTCGGCGTCGGGTTTGCTGGCGATGGTGCGGTAGCCCTGGCGCATCTTGTCCAGCGAGGCGCGGTACTGGTCGATGTAGGTGGCCTGTTCGCGCAGCAGTTGCAGGCTCTGGGGATGGTCGAAGCTGGCGAGCAGTTCCTGCTTGTGCTGTTCGAAGGTGTCCAGGCGGGCCAGCACGGTGGCGGCGGCGCTCTCGTCGCCATCGGCGAGCATGTATTGCAGACGCGCCACGCGCAGGTTGTTCAGGTGCGTGTTGAATTGGGTGATCTGCCCCATCGAGTTGCTGCGTGCGACGAGGTTTTCCAGGCTGTTCCAGCCGGTCAAGGCCAGTGCAGTGGTGAGTAGAAGGACCAGGCCGAAGCCCAGCATCAGTTTGAGTTTGACGCTGATGTTGGCAAACCAGTTGCTCATGGAGGTTCCCCGGGGGAAAGCGCCTGCTCGCGGGATGTCCCGTCACTCGGCATTTGTTTTTGTGATGGGCCCTCCGTTGCCGCAGAAGAGATATCGGCAATGTTTGCAGGAGCTGAAACGCCGTTCAGCAGATTTTTTGGGGGAAGGATTGGGGCCGCGACGCGGCCCCGGAAGGCGTGGTCAGACGCGGAAATGGCTGACCAGGGTTTGCAACTGTCCACCCAGGCGCGCCAGCTCGACGCTGGAGGCGGCTGTCTCGTCGCTCGCGGCGGCGGTCTGCTCGGACACATCGCGTACGTTGAGGATGCTGCGGCTGATCTCTTCGGCCACGGCACTCTGCTGCTCTGCGGCGGCGGCGATTTGCTGGTTCATCGATTGGATGCCCGACACGGTACTGGTGATGTTCTCCAGCGACGCGCCGGCCTTGCGTGCCAGTTCCACGCTGCTGTCGGTCAGGGTGCGGCTGCCGAGCATGGCGTTGGCCACCTGCTGTGTGCCGTTCTGCAGGCTGGCGACCAGCTCTTCGATCTCTTCGGTGGACTTCTGCGTGCGCTGCGCCAGGCCACGCACTTCGTCGGCGACCACGGCGAACCCACGTCCCGCCTCACCGGCACGAGCCGCTTCGATGGCGGCATTGAGCGCCAACAGGTTGGTCTGCTCGGCCACCGACTTGATCACGTCCATGACACTGCCGATCTTCTGGCTTTCCTGTTGCAGCAGATTCATCGCTTCGGTGGAGCGGTTGACCTCGGCGGCCAGGCGCTCGATCTGGTTGATCGCCTCGCCCACCACTTTGTCACCGGCACGGGCTTCGCCGTCGGCGTTGGTTGCTGCAAGCGACGCCTGTTCGGCGTTGCGCGCGACTTCCTGCACGGTGGCGGCCATTTCGTGCATGGCGGTGGCGACCTGGTCGGTCTCGACCTTCTGGCTGTTGACACCGGCGCTGGTCTGCTCGGTCACCGCCGACAGCTCCTCGGCCGCACTGGCGATCTGGGTAACGCCGTCACGGATGCCGCTGATGAGGTCACGCAGGGTCGTACCCATGCGCGCAATGCCTTGCTGCAGCACGCCCAGTTCGTCGCGGCGGGTGACCTGCAGGTTGTGGGTCAGGTCGCCACCGGCGATCTTCTCCACCACGGCGAGGGTCTCGCGCAGCGGGCGAGTGATCTGGCGGGTGATGATCACGGCGGCGAGTACGCCGATGAGCAGAGCCAGCAGCGTCGCGCCGATCTGCAGGGTGCGGGCCTCGGCACTTTCGATGTCACGGCGTTCGAGCTGGATCTTGTACAGGTCGTCGCTGAGCTTGACGATGTCGCCGCCCTGCACGGTCATTTCCTGGCGGGACACAGCGATCTGGGCTGTCGAGGCGCTGAGCTGGCGAACCGACTCGCCATAGGCACGCACTGCGCCTTCGAACTGCTCGATGGCAGCGCCATCGCTGGTCAGCTGGCGCTTGAGGCCGTCGATCTCGGTGAAGGTCTGCTGCAGTTGGCGCAGCACCGCTTGCTCGGCGACGTCGCTTGGCGCCGCGACATAGCTGCGTACGTCCAGGCGCAACTGGGTAAGTTGCTGGCGGGCCTTGCTGATCACCAGGTACTGCTGCAGGCGGGTCGCATCGCTTTCGTCACGGGCCAGGACATCCTTGCTGATCGTTTCGATCAACTGGATCGCCTTGGTCGCGTTCTGGTCGAGGGTTTCACGGGCCGCAAGGGTGATCTTGTAGCCTGCGCGCATCTTGTCGAGCGAGATGCGATAGTCGGCGATGATCTTGCCCAGCTCACGCAGCAGCTTGAGGTTCTCGGGGCTCTTGAAGGTGCTTTCCAGGTGCTGCTGCTGGGCGCTGAAGGTTTCCAGCTTCGCCAGCGTGTTGGCGGCGGCGGCGTCGTCGCCGTTGGCGATCATGTATTGCAGGCGCGCCACGCGCAGATTGGTCAGGTCAGTGTTGAGGCGGGTAATGTCGCTCATCCAGTTGCTGCGATTGATGAGGCTGCCCAGGCTGGTCCAACTGGCCAGGGCCAGCAGGCCGGTCAATACCAGGACCAGGCCGAAGCCCAGCCCGAGTTTGAGGTTCACGCTCTTGTCGGCAAACCATCTGTTCATGCACGCTCTCCAGAAAATGTGTCTTGCAAAATCTCACGTCGCCGGGCGTTGTTCTTGTAGGGGCCAGCTGATGGGTCCACGGGGTTATCGGCCGAATCGGCTGCGGCTGAAACGTTTATCAGCAGAAAAATGACCCATTGGTCGTATTGCGTTCTGGAGAGGCTCTGCAACGCCCGTTGCAGCAGGGCGTTACAGGTTGCGTGCGTTGAAAGTATCGCAGCGGTTGAGATCGCCACTGCCGAAGCCAGCCTTGAACCAGCGTACCCGCTGCGCCGAGGTGCCATGGGTGAAGGAGTCGGGCACCACGCGCCCTTGACCCTGTTGCTGGAGGCGGTCGTCGCCGATGGCGTTGGCGGCGTTGAGTGCCTCTTCGACATCGCCGGGCTCCAGCCAGTTGAGACGTTTCTGAGCCTGGTAGGCCCAGACACCGGCCAGGCAGTCCGCCTGCAGTTCCTGGCGTACCAGCAGGCCATTGTCGCCCTCCAGGCGCTGGCCGCTGCGGCGTGCGGCATCGACCTTGGCCGAGACGCCGAGCAGGGTCTGTACGTGGTGGCCAATCTCGTGGGCGATCACGTAGGCCTGGGCGAAGTCGCCGGCGGCAGCGAAGCGGGTTTCCATTTCGCGGAAGAACGACATGTCCAGGTACACCCGCTGATCAGCCGGGCAATAGAAGGGGCCGACCGCCGAGGAGGCGAAGCCGCACGCGGAGTTGACCTGGCCGCTGAACAGCACCAGCTTGGGGTCGCGGTATTGCTTGCCGGCCTGGGCGAACAGGGCCTTCCAGGTATCTTCGGTGTCGCCCAGGATCGAGGCGACGAACTCGGCCTGTTGATCATTGGCCGGCGGTGCCTTGCCGCCAGCACCGCTGGGCGCTGCCTGCTGTTGCTCCATCTGGCCGGCGAGCTGGCCGAGGATCTGCAGCGGATCCTGGCCGGTGATCCAGCCGATGCCGATGATCAGCAGCACGGCACCCAGCCCCAGGCCCTTGCCACCGCCGAAGCGCATCCCGCCGCCACCGCCTTCGCCGCGTGCATCCACCACATTGTCGCTGCGTCGGCCTTTTCGCCAATCCATAGAAGTTCTCCGCTGTGAAGGTCGTGCCTGGTTGAAGGGCCGTGGGCTCTGCGCAGCCAGCACCGCAGTCCATCCAGAATAGTCCAGCGCTTCAGATCAGGTGGTCTGACGAAAAGTTGCATAACCAAATGGTTATGTCTGGCGCCCATGTTTTCAGTTTTCGCCCTGCGCGACCTGCCGGAAACTGCGAGTCCGCCTGCCACGCACAGGTGGTTCGAACAATTCCAAGAGAGGAAAACGGCATGCCCGCTCAGGACACCAGCCGCTTCGTGATCCGTGATCGCAACTGGCACCCCAAGGCCCTCACGCCTGATTACAAGACATCCATCGCCCGCTCGCCGCGCCAGGCGCTGGTGAGTATTGCCCAGTCGGTCAGCGAAAGCACCGGCCCTGATTTTTCCCACCTGCGCTTCGGCGAGCATGACCATGACCTGTTGCTGAACTTCAACAACGGTGGCCTGCCGATCGGTGAGCGCATCATCGTTGCCGGGCGGGTCGTCGACCAGTACGGCAAGCCGGTGCCCAATACCCTGGTGGAGATGTGGCAGGCCAACGCCGGTGGTCGCTACCGCCACAAGAACGACCGCTACCTGGCCCCGCTCGATCCCAACTTCGGTGGCGTCGGTCGCTGCCTGACCGACCGTGACGGCTACTACAGCTTCCGCACCATCAAGCCCGGCCCCTATCCCTGGCGCAACGGCCCCAACGACTGGCGTCCGGCGCACATCCACTTCTCCATCAGCGGCCCTTCGATTGCCACCAAGCTGATCACCCAACTGTATTTCGAAGGTGATCCGCTGATTCCGATGTGCCCGATCGTCAAGTCGATCGCCAACCCGGACGCGGTGCAGCGCCTGATCGCCCGGCTCGACATGAGCCACGCCAACCCGATGGACTGCCTGGCCTATCGCTTCGACATCGTGCTGCGTGGCCAGCGCCAGACCCACTTCGAGAATCGCTGAGGAGACCCGTCATGCCTATCGAACTGCTGCCGGAGACCCCCTCGCAGACCGCCGGCCCCTATGTGCACATCGGCCTGGCCCTGGAAGCTGCCGGTAACCCGACCCGCGACCAGGAAATCTGGAACCGCCTGGCCCGCCCGGAGGCTCCGGGCGAGCACATCCTGCTGATCGGCCAGGTGTACGATGGCAATGGCCATCTGGTGCGTGATTCCTTCCTCGAGGTGTGGCAGGCCGACGCCAACGGCCACTACCAGGACATGTTCAACCTGGAGAACACCTTCAACAGCTTCGGCCGGACCGCCACCACCTTCGATGCAGGTGAATGGACCTTGCACACGGTCAAGCCAGGCGTGGTGAACAATGCTGCCGGGGTGCCGATGGCACCGCACATCAACATCAGCCTGTTCGCCCGGGGGATCAACATCCACCTGCACACCCGTTTGTATTTCGATGACGAGGCCGAGGCCAACGCCAAGTGTCCGGTGCTCAACCTGATCGAGCAGCCGCAGCGGCGCGAGACGCTGATCGCCAAGCGTTGCGAGGTGGACGGGAAGACGGCGTATCGCTTCGATATCCGTATTCAAGGGGAAGGGGAGACGGTGTTCTTCGACTTCTGAACGAATGCCGGGGCCTGTCAGGTGGCCCCGGCAATCCATCGATCAGCGCCGCACCAGCAGGACCCCGCTTTCCATGTGGTGGGTGTAGGGGAACTGATCGAACAGCGCGCAGCGTTCGATACGGTGGGTATCGTGCAATTGAGCGATGTTCTGCGCCAGCGTCTCGGGGTTGCAGGAGATGTACAGGATCCGCTCGAAACGCCGGGTCAGCTCGCAGGTGTCCGGGTCCATGCCGGCGCGTGGCGGGTCGACGAACACGGTGCCGAAGTCGTAGCTTTTCAGGTCGATGCCTTCCAGGCGACGGAATGGGCGGACCTCGTTCAGCGCCTCGGTCAGTTCCTCGGCCGACAGGCGTACGAGGCGCACGTTGTCGATGCCGTTTTCGTCGAGGTTGTGCAGGGCGGCGTTGACCGAGGTCTTGCTGATCTCGGTGGCCAGCACCTGGCGCGCGCGGGTGGCCAGGGGCAGGGTGAAGTTGCCGTTGCCGCAGTACAGCTCCAGCAGGTCGTCGCTGCGCTCGCCCATCGCCTCGCAGGCCCAGCCCAGCATCTTCTGGTTCACTGCACCGTTGGGCTGGGTGAAGGCGCCCTCAGGCTGGCGGTAGCTGAAGGTGCGGCCGGCGATGTCGAGCTTCTCCACGGCATAGTCACGGCCGATCACCACGCGCTTGCCTTTGGAACGACCGATCACGCTGACGCCCAGTTGTGCGGCCAGTTGCTGCGCGGCAGCTTCCCAGGCCTCGTCGAGCGGGCGGTGATAGCACAGGGTGACCATGGCATCGCCGGCCAGTGTGGTCAGGAACTCGACCTGGAACAGACGATTGCTCAGGTCTTCGTTGCCCTGCCAGGCGGCCTTGAGACGGGGCATCAGTTCATTGATGCGCTGGCTGGCGATGGGGAAGTCGTCGATCAGAATTGCCTTGTGCTTCTCGCCCGGGGCGAACATCGCGTAGTGGCGTTGACCCTCTTCGCGCCACAGACGGAACTCTGCGCGCAGGCGATAGTGCTCGCGCGGCGACTCGAACACGGCAGGTTGCGGTGCATCGAAGGGCGCCAGCAGCTCGCGCAGGCGCTCGACCTTGGCCTGCAGTTGGGTCGTGTATTGCGAAGGGTCGAAGACGGCACTCATGCGTTGAACCAGCCCAGCTTGATGACGAACAGAATGGACAGGATCACCAGGGCCGGGTTCAGGTCGCGATGACGACCGGAGATCAGCTTGATGGCGGTCCAGGCGATGAAGCCGAAGGCGATGCCGTTGGCGATCGAATAGGTCAACGGCATGGCCAGGGCGGTGACCACTACCGGCGCGGCCTCGGTGACGTCGTCCCAGTTGATCTCGGCCAGGCCCGAGGCCATCAGCACGGCAACGAACAGCAGTGCCGGCGCGGTGGCGTAGGCCGGCACGCTACCGGCCAGCGGCGCGAAGAACAGCGCCAGCAGGAACAGCACGGCTACCACGATGGCGGTCAGGCCGGTGCGTCCGCCGGCACTTACGCCGGCAGCCGATTCGATATAGCTGGTGGTGGTCGAGGTGCCCAGCAGCGAGCCGGCCATGGCTGCGGTGCTGTCAGCGATCAGCGCACGGCCCATCTTCGGCATGTGGCCGTCCTTGCCCATCAGGCCGGCGCGCTTGGCCACGCCGATCAGGGTGCCGGAGTTGTCGAACAGGTCGACGAACAGGAAGGCGAAGATCACGCTGATCAGCCCGACGTCCAGCGCGCCCTTGATGTCCAGTTGCAGGAAGGTCGGGGCCAGCGATGGCGGCATGGAAACGATGCCGCCGAATTGGCTGGCACCCACCAGGATCGACACCACCGTCACGGCGAGGATGCCGATCAGCACGGCGCCGCGCACTTTCAGCGACTCGAGGCCGACGATGAGGAAGAAGCCGAGGGTGGCAAGGATCGGTGCAGGCTGCTTGAGGTCGCCCAGGCCGACCAGGGTGGCTGGGTTATCGACGACGATGCCCGCATTGTGCAGGGCGATGAGTGCCAGGAACAGGCCGATACCGGCGGCGATCGCCGAGCGCAGCGGCAGCGGGATGCTGTTCACGATCCACTCACGGATGCGGAAGATCGACAGCAGGAAGAACAGCACCGCCGAGAGGAATACCGCACCCAGTGCCACCTGCCAGGTGTGGCCCATGTGCAGGACCACGGTGTAGGTGAAGAAGGCGTTCAGGCCCATGCCCGGGGCGAGGGCGATCGGATAGTTGGCGATCAGGCCCATGGTGACCGAGCCGATGGCGGCGGCAAGGCACGTGGCGACGAAGATCGCGCCCTTGTCCATGCCGGTTTCGCCGAGGATGCTCGGGTTGACGAACAGGATGTAGGCCATCGCCAGGAAGGTGGTGACGCCCGCGAGGATCTCGGTGCGCACGTTGGTGTTGTGTGCTTTTAGTTGAAACAGCCTTTCCAGCATGCCTGCTCCCATGGCGCCGCGGCGCCGTGAATGTATTCGACCCCATCAGCAAAGCACAGACCGTACCGGTTGCCGTGGTTTTGTGGGGGCGGAAAAAAGCCGCGCATCATACCAGCATGGGGGGCGGGGGCCTATGGCTGTTGGTCTTTGTGGCGTGGCGCCCACTGTCGGCGCGGCCTGGTGCCGCGAAAGGGCTGCCAGGCAGCCCCATGAAGACTATTGCGGAGTGTGCATGCGGTCGCGGTTGGCCAGGGTCGGGAACAGCTTCATCCACACGCCGGTGACCACCAGCGTGCCCACACCACCCAGTACCACCGCCGGAACTGTGCCAAACCAGTGCGCAGTGACCCCGGATTCGAACTCGCCGAGCTGATTCGAGGCACCGATGAACAGCCCGTTCACCGCGCTGACCCGGCCGCGCATTTCATCGGGTGTCTCCAGTTGCACGAAGGCGCTGCGGATAACCATGCTGATCATGTCTGCCGCGCCCAGTACCACCAGCACCGCCAGCGAGAACCAGAACGAGGTCGACAGACCAAAGGCGATGGTCGCCACGCCGAACACGCCGACGGCGGTGAACATGGTCCGGCCGACCTTGCGTTCTACCGGGAAGCGCGCCAGCCACAGCGACATCAACAAGGCACCTACCGCCGGGGCCGAGCGCAGCAGACCCAGGCCCCAGGCGCCGGTGAGCAGGATATCCTTCGCGAACACCGGCAGCAGCGCCGTGGCACCGCCGAGCAGCACGGCGAACAGGTCCAGCGAGATGGCGCCGAGGATGTCCGGGCGACTGCGAATGAAGCGGATGCCGGCCAGCAGCGACTCCAGGCTGGCACGGCCGCGCTGGGGTGTCTGCTGGCGCGAGTCGAGGCTGAGCATCAGCAGGCAGGCAATGGCGTACAGCAATACCGTCGGGCCATACACCCAGATGCTGCCGAAAGCGTAGAGCAGGCCGCCGACCGCCGGGGCGACGATGGTCGCTGCCTGGGTCGCCGACGCCGACGCAGCGACGGCGCGCGGGAACAGCCCCGGCGGCACCACGTTGGGCAGCAGTGCCTGGGTCGCAGGCATCTCGAAGGAGCGGGTGGCACCGAGCAGGAAGGCCAGCACGAAGATCAGTTCACGGGTGACGCTGTCGGTGGCACTGCCCAGCGCCAGGGCCAGGGCGATGAGCCCTTGCAGGCACTGGCACAGGGCGGCGACCTTGCGCCGGTCGTAGCGGTCGGCGACATGCCCGGTGTGCAGCATGAACAGCACCCGTGGGGCGAATTCGACCAGGCCGACCAGGCCCAGGTCCAGGACGTTGCCGGTGAGCTGGTAGAGGTGCCAGCCGATGGCCACGGTGAGCATCTGGAAGCCACTGGCGGTGAAGACCCGCGCAAGCCAGAACGCGATGAACGGACGGTGGTGACGCAACAGCAACGGTGCGGACTCAGACATCGGGGGCCAACGGCAGCGGAAGAAGGGGGCTGCAGATTAGCATTTACTTGTAACAAATGGTTGCTAGCTGCTGGGTCAATCGCCTGGGTAGCCGCTCAATTGTAGGAGCGGGTTTACCCGCGAAAAAAACACCGCGCTGCCTGGCACGGGCTACGCCCGTGTTCGCGGGACAAGTCGCAGCGGCGAACCGCCGCTCCCACAGGGGATTGGGCTGACCTTTAGATTTTGAACAAGACAGTTGCACACACAGGGATTGGGCAGACCTCAGATAGCTCGTGCGCGCGTCACCCGGTCCACCAGATAGACCAATCCGTGATAGTCGATACCACTATGGCTCGACAGCCCGATCTCGCAGGTACGGCTGGTGGAAATCCCTTCGCTGCAGTACTGCACCGCATCTTTCAGGCTGCGCAGGGAATGGGCATTGAGCTCTGGCGTGGTGAAGCCCTTGTCGCCAGCGAACCCACAGCAGTGGATACCCTCGGGAATCACCACCTGCTTGCTGCAACGCCGCGCGAGGTCGATCAGCGCCTGGCTTTCGCCCAGGTGCTGGGTGCTGCAGGTGACATGTACGGCCACAGGTTCCTCCTGCGGAGTGAACTCCAGCTTGTCGAGCAGATGCATGCGGATGAAGCGCACCGGATCGTAGAGGTCCAGCCGGGTTTCGCCCAGGTCCTGTACCAGGCGCAAGGTGCAGGGGCTGGTGTCGCAGTAGATTGGATCGAGGCCGCCGCGGCTGGCATGCAGCAGGGCGGCGATCAGTTCCTGGCGCTTGTGCTCGGCCTGCTCGGCGTAGCCCTTGGAAGCAAATGGCTGGCCACAGCAGAGGCTGTCGGCGTTGTCGGGGAAGATCACCTGGTAGCCGGCCTTTTCCAGCAGGGCCTGGGTCTTGTCCAGCAACGAGCGCTGCTCGCGATCGCCATAGGCCGGACCCATGACACGCGACACACAGGCCGCAAGGTAAACCACCCGGGGTCGTGCATCGTGGCTTGCCGGGCCGAAGTCGATCGGTTTGAGCGGTTGCGGCATGGCTGCTGTCCACTGCGGCAGGCGACCGTTGCTGACCTTGCGCAGGCCACTGCTTAGGCGCGCCAGGCGTGGGGCACCGAGCAGCTTGCGTGCGCCGTTGGCCGCGGCGAGGGTCAGGCGTGCGCCATTGAGGGCCGAGTGGAAGTGCTCGGCCAGCCAGTCGGCAGTCTTCAGGTGATCGGCGGCCTGGCCGCGCAGTTTTTTCACCAGTTCGCCGGTATTGATCCCCACCGGGCAACGCTGGGCGCACAGGCCGGTAGCGGCGCAGGTATCGATGCCCTGGTATTGATAGGTCTGCAGCAGCTCGCGGGTGTCGAGGCCGGCACGACGCTTGGCCTGGATATCGCGCCACATGACAATGCGTTGGCGTGGGCTGAGGGTCAGCCCCTTGGACGGGCACACCGGCTCGCAGAAACCGCACTCGATGCATTTGTCGACGATCTCGTCGGCCGCCGGCAGTGGCTTGAGGTTTTTCAGGTGGACGTCCGGATCGTTGCTGAGCACCACATCCGGGTTGAGGATGCCGTTGGGGTCGAGCAAGCGCTTGAGTGCCCACATCAATTGGTAAGCGTCGTTGCCCCATTCCAGCTCGACGAAGGGCGCCATGTTGCGTCCGGTGCCGTGCTCGGCCTTGAGCGAGCCGCCGAATTCCACCGCCACCAGTTGCGCGACGTCCTCCATGAAGGCCTGGTAACGCGCGACTTCCTCGGCGCTGTTGAAGCCCTGGGTGAAAACGAAGTGCAGGTTGCCTTCCAGTGCATGGCCGAAAATGATCGCCTCGTCATAGCGATGCCTGTCGAACAGCTGGATCAGGCGGTTGACGCCCTCGGCCAGTTGTTCGACCGGGAAGGTCACGTCTTCGATGATCACTGTGGTGCCGGTCTGGCGCACGGCGCCGACGGCAGGGAAGGTGTCCTTGCGAATCTTCCACAGCAGGTTGTACACCGTCGGGTCTTCGCTGAACTCGACCTTCTGCTCGAGCGGGAATTCGGCGATTGACCCCATCACCAGCGCCAGTTGTTCGTGCAGCAGGCTCTGGCTGGCGGCGCGGGACTCGATCAGCAGGGCGCAGGCGTTGTTCGACAGGCCTTTCACCCAGGCCGGCATGCCTGGCATCTCCTGCACCGAGCGCAGGCTGCGGCGATCGAGCAGCTCGACCGCCGACACGGGCTGGCGCTTGAGCACGGTCACTGCCCGGCAGCAGCTTTCGACAGTGGGAAACACCAGCAGGGCGCTGGCCTTGTGCGGGTGGTCAGGCACGGTGTCATAGGTGACTGCGCTGATGAAACCCAGGGTGCCTTCTGAGCCGACCAGCAGGTGCTGGAGGATATCCAGCGGCTGGTCGTAGTCCACCAGTGCGTTGAGCGAGAGGCCGGTGGTGTTCTTCAACCTGTACTTGTGGCGGATGCGGTCGGCCAGTTCGGTGTTGGCGCGAGTCTCACGGCCAAGGCGGGCAAGTTCCTCGAGCAATGCGGCGTGGCTCTGCTCGAAGGCGGCGACGCTGGCCGGGTCTTCACTGTCCAGGCGAGTGCCGTCGGCCAGTACCAGGCGCAGGCCAGCAAGGGTGTGATAGGTGTTCTGCGCGGTACCGCAGCACATGCCGCTGGCATTGTTGGCGACGATACCGCCGATCTTGCAGGCATTGATCGACGCCGGATCAGGTCCGATCTTGCGCCCGTAGGGGGCCAGCCAGGCATTGGCCTGGGCACCGATGACCCCGGGCTGCAGGCGGATCTGTTCGCCCTGGTTGCGAATCTCGCGGCCGTTCCAGTTGTCGCCCAGCACGATCAGCACCGAGTCGCTGATGGCCTGCCCGGAGAGGCTGGTGCCTGCAGCGCGGAAGGTTACCGGCACGCGCTCACGCTGGGCCAGGCGGATCAGCTCGACCACCTCGTCCTCGGATTCGACGCGCACCACCAGCTTGGGGATCAGCCGGTAGAAACTGGCGTCGGTGCCGAAGGCCAGGGTCGAGGTCGGGTCGTCGAAACGGCGTTCGGCAGGGATCAGGCGCTCGGCATCACGCAGGAACGCAGCGGGCAGGCTCATGCAATCTCCTCGCGGGGCCGGCGCGTCTGGCGCGCGACGTGCCCCGGACTATCAGGCGTTTGTTTCGTAAGGGCTCAGGCGCCCAGCTCGCGTACCAGTGAATCGCGGCTGATCTCGCCGATCGACTTGGCGCCGGTCAGCACCATGGCCACGCGCATTTCTTTCTCGAACAGCTCCAGCAGGTTCTTCACCCCAGCCTGGCCATGCACGGCCAGGGCCCAGAGGAAGGCGCGGCCGATCAGCACCGTGTCGGCGCCCAGGGCGATCATGCGCACCACGTCCAGGCCGCTGCGGATACCCGAGTCGGCGAGAATCTTCAAATCACCCTTGACCGCGTCGGCGATGGCCGGCAGGGCGCGGGCGCTGGACAGCACGCCGTCGAGCTGGCGGCCGCCGTGGTTGGAGACGACGATGCCGTCGGCACCGAACTTCACTGCGTCGCGGGCGTCATCGGCGTCGAGGATGCCCTTGATGATCATCGGGCCGTCCCAGAATTCGCGGATCCACTCCAGGTCCTTCCAGGAAATCGACGGGTCGAAATTGTTGCCCAGCCAGCCGATGTAGTCGGCAAGGCCGGTCGGGTTGCCGCGATAGGTGGAAATGTTGCCCAGGTCGTGGGGGCGTCCCATCACGCCGACGTCCCAGGCCCATTGAGGGTGGGTCATGGCTTGCAACACACGACGCATCGGGCCGTTGGCGCCACTCATGCCGGAATGGGCGTCGCGGTAGCGGGCGCCGGGCACGGGCATGTCGACGGTGAACACCAGCGTCTTCACCCCGGCGGCCTTGGCACGCTCCAGGGCGTTGCGCATGAAGCCGCGGTCCTTGAGGACATACAGCTGGAACCACATGGGCCGGTCGATGGCCGGCGCCACTTCCTCGATCGGGCAGACCGACACCGTGGACATGGTGAAGGGAATGCCGTGCGCCGCCGCCGCGCGCGCCGCTTGCACTTCGCCACGGCGCGCGTACATGCCGGTGAGACCGACCGGGGCCAGGGCCACGGGCATGCTCAGGGTTTCGTCGAACAGCCGGGTCTGAAGGCTCAGCTCCGACATGTTTCTCAGGACACGCTGGCGCAGGGCGATGCTGGCCAGGTCCGAGACGTTGTGGCGCAGGGTGTGCTCGGCGTAGGCGCCGCCGTCGGCGTAGTGGAACAGGAAGGGGGGCAGCTTGCGCTGGGCCGCGGCGCGATAGTCGGTGGAGGCTGAAATGATCATGGATTCTCGCAGCGTGGGTGGGGTGGGTTGCCGGGCACATGCGCGCGCCCGGCCCCTGTCACTTTAGTGATGAACCAGCATACCGGTCAGCCAGTAGGCCTGGACCAGGGTGATCAGGCCGACGATGGTCGCGAAGAACAGGCTGTGCTTGACGGTGAAGCGGAACAGGTCCGACTCCTTGCCGACCAGGCCGGTAGCGGCGCAGGCCACGGCGATCGACTGCGGCGAGATCATCTTGCCGGTCACGCCGCCGCTGGTGTTGGCGGCGACCAGCAAGGTGTCGCTGACGCCGATCTGGTGCGCAGTGGTGGCCTGCAGCGAGCTGAACAGGGCGTTGGACGACGTGTCGGATCCGGTCAGGAACACGCCCAGCCAACCCAGGAACGGCGAGAAGAATGGGAACGCCGCGCCGGTGCCGGCCAGGACCAGGGCCATGGTCGAGGACATGCCCGAGTAGTTGGTGACGAAGGCGAAGGCCAGCACCATGCCGATCGACAGGATCGGCCAGCGCAGTTCCCAGAAGGTCTCTTTGAAAGTGGTAAGACCAGTTTTGACATTGATCTTCAGGACCCACATCGAGATCAGTGCCGACAGGAAGATCGCGGTGCCGGTGGCGGAGATCGGGTCGAGCTTGAACACGGCCGGCATTGCGGTCGGTGCGGTGACAATCGGGGCAGTCTTGATCACCAGTTGATCGAGGTGCGGGATGGCGAAGTTGAACACGAAGTTGTACATCGCGCCGCCCGGCGCGAACGCAGCCTTGAAGGGCTTGAGGGTCCAGATGGTCACCAGCACGGTGAGAATCAGGAATGGCGACCAGGCCTTGAAGATCTCGCCGAAGCTGTACGGCGAAGGCTGGCTGCCGCCACTGCTGACCACGGCTGCACCGACGCTGCCCTTGGCCTCGGCGAACGCGCGCTTGGGCTGCCAGACCTTGAGGAACAGGGTCAGGGCGATCAGGCTGGCCAGAGCCGAGGTGATGTCCGGCAGTTCAGGGCCGATGAAGTTGGACGTGAAGTACTGGGTCACGGCGAAGCTCAGGCCGGCGACCAGCGCGGCGGGCCAGGTCTCTTTCACGCCACGCAGGCCATCCATCATGAACACCAGCCAGAACGGCACGAACAGCGACAGCAGCGGCAGCTGGCGGCCGGTCATGGCGCCAATGTGGAAGGCGTCGATACCGGTCACTTGCCCGGCGACGATGATCGGGATGCCCAGGGCGCCGAAGGCGACCGGCGCGGTGTTGGCGATGAGGCACAGGCCCGCGGCATACAGCGGGTTGAAGCCCAGACCCACCAGCAGTGCGGCGGTGATGGCCACGGGCGCGCCGAAGCCGGCTGCGCCTTCGAGGAAGGCACCGAAGCAGAAGCCGATCAGCAGCACCTGCAGGCGCTGGTCGTCGGTGATCGACAGTACCGAGCTGCGGATGACTTCGAACTGACCGCTCTTGACCGTGAGTTTGTACAGGAACACCGCGGCAACGATGATCCAGGCAATCGGCCAGAGGCCATAGAGGAAGCCGTAGCCTGCTGCGGCAAGGGCCATGTCGACAGGCATCTGGAAGGCGAAGATCGCCACCAGGATTGACAGACCGAGGGTAATGCTGCCTGCCACGTGGCCCTTGAGGCGGAACACGGCGAGGGCGAGGAAGAAGAACACGATGGGGATGACCGCCGCCAGTGCGGACAGGCCGAGACTACCAAGCGGTGTGTAGAGTTGTTGCCAGGTTTGCATATGGGGTGACCCCTAATTGTTGTTGGTCAGCACTGGCATTGGATAATTGGTAAGACCAATTTACAATGACTGGTCGCTAGGTTAAAAGCCGGATACGGGGTGTGTCAATTTGTCCCAAGCAAAACTTTGGTCGAGTGCCGATGAGCGGAGGGCGAGATCGCGTCGGATCAATCGAGGAATATCTGTCGGGCTGTCGCGGATAGGCGCAGAATAGGCGCCCCGAAATCGGTGCCGGGGTTTGTGGAGAGCATGTGATGGTTTTTGATCAGGTCCGCCAACGGCGCCTGTCCGACGATATCGTCGATCGACTGGAAGGGATGATTCTCGAGGGGACGTTGACCTCAGGGCAGCGCCTGCCCGCCGAACGCGCCCTGGCCGAGCAGTTCGGCGTTTCCCGCCCGTCGTTGCGCGAGGCGATCCAGAAACTGGTGGCCAAGGGACTGCTGGTCAGTCGCCAGGGGGGCGGCAACTATGTGGCCGAGTCGCTGGGATCGACGTTCAGTGATCCCTTGTTGCAGTTGCTCGAGCACAACCCTGAGGCTCAGCGCGACCTGCTGGAGTTTCGTCACACCCTTGAGGCCTCATGCGCCTTCTACGCAGCCCAGCGTGCTACCGAGCCGGATCGGGCGCGGTTGAAGGCCGCCTTCGATGCGCTGCAGGATTGCTATGCCCGCGTCGATGAGGTCAGTCGTGCAGAAGAAGGCGCAGCGGATGCCCGTTTTCATCTGGCGATTGCCGAGGCCAGCCACAATGCCGTGCTGCTGCATACCATTCGTGGTCTGTTCGACCTGCTCAAGCGCAATGTGGTGACCAACATCGGGGGTATGTACCAGCAGCGTACGGAAACGCGCGACATGCTGATCAGTCAGCATCGCGAACTGTACCAGGCGATCGTCGAGGGGCGTGCAGAAGATGCGCGGGAGGTGTCGAGCCGGCACATCCTGTACGTGCAGGAAGTGCTGGAAGAAGCGCAGCAGGAAGCCCAGCGCGTGGCGCGCGCTGAGCGACGCAGTGGGCGCTAGGCAGGTATCGCAGCTATCGCAGGCAAGAGGAAGATCTACTCTTCCTTGCCCTTGTTGCGCACCGCACGCTGCAGCTCGCGGTTGGAGTCGCGCTCGCGCATCGTGTCGCGCTTGTCGAACTCCTTCTTGCCCTTGCCGAGCGCGATTTCGCACTTGATCAGGTGCTTGCTCCAGTACAGCGCCAGGGCCACACAGGTGTAGCCTTTTTGCGCCACGGCAGCCTCCACGCGCTCGAGCTCGCGCTTGTTCAGCAGCAGCTTGCGGGTACGCATGGGGTCGGCGATGACGTGGGTGCTGGCGGTGTTCAGCGGGGTGATGTGGCTGCCGAACAGCCAGGCTTCGCCATCCTTGAGCAGCACGTAGCTGTCGGTCAGGTGCGCCTTGCCGGCCCGCAGGCTTTTTACTTCCCAACCGGACAGGACCAGCCCGGCCTCGAACTTGTGTTCGATGAAGTAATCGTGTCGCGCTTTCTTGTTCTGCGCGATGGTCCCGGTCGGATGTTTCTTTTGCTTAGCCATAGGGGCGGCATTATAGGCAGTCGCCACGTCCTCTGGCTATGGGGTTCGGTGCGCTTGAGCCAGCAGGATGAATCCCGGACAATGCAGGCCTCGTTCCGTTGTACGGAACCGTTCCGAAGCGCTGCGATGCGCTGCCGCCCAGCTTGGAAGTGATGCCTGGATGACTACCCATATTCAACGCTCCGCCCTGCTGCCATACCCTGCCCAGGCGCTCTACGACCTGGTCAACGACGTGGCCAGCTACCCTGAGTTTCTTCCCTGGTGCTCGGACTCGACGGTGCTCGAGGCGAGTGACACGCACATGCGGGCGAAGCTGGAGGTAGCCAAGGGTGGCATGAGCCAGCAGTTCGTCACGCGCAATGTGTTGGTCCCGGGGCAATCCATCGAGATGAACCTGGAAGAAGGGCCCTTCACCCAGTTGCATGGTGTGTGGGTGTTCAAGGCGTTGGGCGAGAAAGCCTGCAAGATCAGCCTCGACCTGTCGTTCGATTACGCCGGGCCGCTGGTGCGCGCCACCCTCGGGCCATTGTTCAACCAGGCAGCCAACACCCTCGTCGATGCCTTCTGCCAGCGAGCCAAGCAGCTGCATGGCTGAGACGCTGGGTATCGAGGTGGCTTACGCGACTGCTGCACGCCAGTGGCTGCTGGCGTGCCGGGTGCCGCAGGGCGTGACGCTGCGTGAGGCTTTGCGTTTGTCTGGTATCGCTGCGCAAGTGCCAGGGCTGGATATTGAAAGCTGCCCGGTGGGTGTGTTCGGCAAGGTCGTCGCTGATCCGCAGCAGCGTCAGGTAGAGGAGGGCGAGCGCCTGGAAATCTACCGGCCGCTGCTGGTCGACCCGAAGGCGATGCGCAGACAGCGAGCCGAAAAGGCCAAGGCCGCACGCGGGTAAGGTTGTTGCTGTATGCGCTGCCCATGAAAAAGCTCGGACCATGTCCGGGCTTTTTCATGGGCCATACCGTTATTGCGGCGAGGTCTCCAGGGGAGCCGGTGTGGGCACCGGTGTCGTCTCGATGGTGTCGATTTCACGCTGGATCGACTCTTCCGTCGAGCCGGCCTTGGCTGGCTTCTCTGGCTGTTGAGACGGCTGGTTGGCCGGGCTGACGGTCGTGGTGCTGCTGCCGCCCAGGATTTCCTGGTCGCGGCTCACACCTGGCATGAAGTCGCCGGACAGGCTGACCAGTTGGTCGCTTTCGTTGAAGAAGATGCTCATGCGCTCCTGCTGGCGCTTACCGCCGCCAGGCTGGATGCTGTAGAGATAATCCCACCGATTGGTGTTGAAGGTGTCCTGCAGGAGCGGGTTGCCCATGATAAACCTTACTTGCCGTCGGGTCATTCCGGGGCGCAATTGGTCTATCATGTCCTGCGTGACGACATTGCCCTGCTGGATGTCGATTTTGTAAACCCCGGGAAACGAGCAACCGGCGAGTGCGAGCAGTCCCACGAGGGTGAGGCTGGTTAGCAAGAGCTTGGTGTTTTGCATCGGTGGGCGACTTCCACTATCTTGGCTGGACAACGTAAACCCCGATCATACCCGTATTAAGAGAAGCTGCGAAGCAGCATCGGCGAGAAAGCTGACCATGGTTGAAAATAGCGAATTGCGCAAAGCCGGTCTCAAGGTGACCCTGCCTCGAGTCAAGATCCTTCAGATGCTCGATTCGACCGAGCAGCGTCACATGAGCGCCGAGGATGTCTACAAGGCGCTGATGGAAGCAGGTGAGGATGTCGGTCTGGCGACCGTCTACCGTGTACTGACCCAGTTCGAAGCAGCGGGTCTGGTGGTTCGCCACAACTTCGATGGCGGCCACGCAGTGTTCGAGCTGGCCGATGGCGGCCACCACGACCATATGGTCAACGTGGATACCAGCGAAGTGATCGAATTCATGGATGCGGAGATCGAGCGCCGTCAGAAAGAGATCGTGGCTGAGCATGGCTACGAGCTCGTGGACCACAATCTGGTCCTGTATGTGCGTAAGAAAAAGTAACGATTTCGATCGTTATGAACAGCAAAGGCGACCTTCGGGTCGCCTTTGTGCTTTCTGCAACGTGTTGAGGAGTGTGCTGCCTCAGGCCTTGCCGCTAACCACCATCTTGCGCGCATGCGCCAGGGATTCCTTGGTCAGGTCTATCCCGCCCAGCATGCGTGCCACTTCTTCGACCCGCTCACGTTTGCCTAGGCTGGCCACGGCTGTATGGGTGGTGTCGCTGTTGCGCACCTTGTGTACGAACAGGTGGTGGTGCCCTTGCGCTGCAACCTGCGGCAGGTGGGTGACGGTCAGGACCTGGCCGCGCTCACCCAGGCGGCGCAACAGTTGGCCGACGATCTCGGCGGTCGGGCCGCCGATGCCCACGTCCACTTCGTCAAAGACCAGCGTGGGAATGCGCGAGGTTTGTGCGGTGATGACCTGAATCGCCAGACTGATGCGTGACAGCTCGCCTCCCGACGCCACCTTGGCCAGGCCCTTGAGCGGCTGGCCGGGGTTGGCGCTGACCAGCAGCTCGACCTGCTCCAGCCCGTGGGGCGAAAGCTCATCGCTCTCGTTGGGCGACAGCTCGATGCAGAAGCGCCCGCCAGGCATGCCCAGGCGCTGGATCTCCTGCTCGACCGCCACCGCCAGTTGCACTGCGGCCTGGCGGCGCAGGTTGCTGAGCTCGACGGCCTTCTCTTTATAGTGCTGTGCATAGGCGGCCAGTTCGCCGCCCAGGCGCTCGATGGATTCATCGCTGGCGTTGAGCCCTTCGAGCTCCTCCATGAGGCGCTGTTGCAGGTGTGGCAGCTCGCTCGGGTGCACGCGGTGCTTGCGAGCGAGCGTATAAAGGGTGTCGAGCCGCTCTTCCAGCGCCTGCAGGCGCAGAGGGTCGGCGTCGAAGTTGTCAAGGAAGCGGTTGAGCTCGCCAACCGCTTCCTCGATCTGGATCTGCGCACTGGCGATCAGATTGACGGCCTCGCCCAATGCCTTGGGTGCATTGTTCACGGCGGTCAGGCGATTGAGGCTGACCGTCAGGGCGCTGAGCACGTTGCCGGAGTCGCTTTCGCTGCATTGATCGATGACCTGTCGGCAGATGCCGAACAGGGCTTCGGCATTGGTCAGGTTCTTGTGCTCGTGCTCAAGCTGTTCCAGCTCGTTTTCGCCCAGGCCCAGATTGTCGAGCTCTTCGAGCTGGTAGCTCAGCAGCTGATGACGGGCGCGTTGCTCATCGCCGGAGTTGGACAGACGCTCCAGCTCCAGGCGGGTCTGGCGCCAGCGCTGGGCCGCCAGTTGCACCTGGCGGGCGAGGTCGGTGGCGCCGGCGTACTCGTCGACCAGGCGACGATGCGTATCGGTCTTGAGGAGCGACTGGTGTTCGTGCTGGCTGTGAATGTCGATCAGCAACTCACCGAGTGCCTTGAGGTCGCCGAGCGGGCAAGGGGTGCCGTTGATGTAGCCGCGGCTGCGGCCTTCGGCGGTGATCACTCGGCGCAGGATACATGGGCCGTCGTTGTCGAGGTCGCGCTCTGCCAGCCAGGTGCGGGCTTCGGGGATGTCGATCAGGTCGAAGGTGGCAAGCAGGTCGGCCTTGTCGGCGCCCGGGCGCACCACGCCGCTGTCGGCACGATCGCCCAGCGCCAGGCCGAGCGCGTCCAGCATGATCGACTTGCCGGCCCCCGTTTCGCCGGTGATCACCGACATCCCGCGGGCGAGTTCGAGGTCGAGGTGCTCGACGATGGCGTAGTTGTGAATGGACAGGTGCACCAGCATGAGGGCCGCTCCCGAAGGTCATGTCTGGTTATTTATACAGTACTTTTTTCGCGTCTGCCAATGCCCGCCTGTTGAATGTGGAAATGCCGCTTGCCCCTTGAACCTGATTTTTCCGACCCCATATAACCGGCAGACAAGGCAGGCATGACCTGTAACCAGAAATTGCGGAGGAGAGCACCGATGGCTGACGAACAGCTGGATGAACAAAACCTTAACGCCGAAGAAGCCGGATCCGAAGACCTCGGTGCCCGCGTCCAGGTGCTCGAGGAGCAGCTGGCCGCCGCCAAGGATCAGTCGCTGCGTGTGGCGGCAGACCTGCAGAACATCCGCCGTCGTGCCGAGCAGGATGTCGAGAAGGCTCACAAGTTCGCCTTGGAGAAATTCGCTGGCGACCTGCTGCCGGTGATCGACAGCCTGGAGCTGGCCCTGACCCACTCCAGCGCCGATGACGAAAACGTCAAGCAGATCCGCGAAGGTGTCGAGCTGACCCTGAAGATGTTCCAGGACACACTCAAGCGCTACAACCTCGAAGCCGTCGATCCTCATGGCCAGCCATTCAACCCTGAGCATCACCAGGCCATGGCCATGCAGGAAAACGCCGAGGTAGAGCCGAACAGCGTGCTCAACGTGTTCCAGAAGGGTTATCTGCTCAATGGCCGCCTGCTGCGCCCCGCCATGGTGGTGGTCAGCAAGGCGCCGGCAGCGCCCCAGCCTTCCATCGATGAAAAGGCTTGAAATCCACCGAGGCACCCCCATCTAGGTGTCAAGCCTTCAAGTATTACCGCAGTTGGCCAAAGTAGTCGCTGCTACCAAATTCAAGTTTCGGGAGAGTTAACATGGGCAAAATCATCGGTATCGACCTGGGGACGACCAACTCGTGCGTCTCCATTCTGGAAAACGGTAACGTCAAGGTCATCGAGAACGCCGAAGGCGCGCGTACTACCCCTTCGATCGTGGCCTACGCCAACGACGGCGAAATCCTGGTTGGCCAGTCGGCCAAGCGTCAGGCCGTCACCAACCCGCACAACACCCTGTTCGCAGTGAAGCGCCTGATCGGCCGCCGCTTCGAAGAAGACGTCGTGCAGAAAGACATCAAGCTGGTTCCGTACAAGATCGTCAAGGCCGGCAACGGTGACGCCTGGGTCGAGGCTGCTGGCAAGGAAATGGCTCCGCCGCAGATCAGCGCCGAAGTCCTGAAGAAAATGAAGAAGACCGCCGAAGACTACCTCGGCGAGCCTGTCACCGAAGCGGTCATCACCGTTCCGGCATACTTCAACGACAGCCAGCGCCAGGCTACCAAGGATGCCGGTCGCATCGCCGGTCTGGACGTCAAGCGCATCATCAACGAACCGACCGCCGCTGCACTGGCCTATGGCATGGACAAGGCCAAGGGCGACCACACCGTCATCGTCTATGACCTGGGTGGTGGTACCTTCGACGTGTCGGTCATCGAAATCGCCGAAGTCGACGGTGAGCATCAGTTCGAAGTACTGGCCACCAACGGTGACACCTTCCTGGGTGGTGAAGACTTCGACATGCGCCTGATCGACTACCTCGTCGACGAGTTCAAGAAAGAGTCCGGCATGGACCTGAAGAACGATCCGCTGGCGCTGCAGCGTCTGAAAGAAGCCGCTGAAAAGGCCAAGATCGAGCTGTCTTCCGCCCAGTCGACCGACGTCAACCTGCCGTACATCACTGCTGATGCAACCGGTCCGAAGCACCTGAACGTGAAGATCTCCCGCGCCAAGCTGGAGTCGCTGGTCGAAGACCTGGTCAGCCGTACCATCGAGCCTTGCCGCATCGCCCTGAAAGATGCCGGTATCGATGCGAGCAAGATCGACGACGTGATCCTGGTCGGTGGCCAGACCCGTATGCCGCTGGTACAGAAAGCGGTCGCCGATTTCTTCGGCAAGGAAGCGCGCAAGGACGTCAACCCGGACGAAGCCGTTGCCATGGGTGCTGCCATCCAGGGCGCCGTACTGGCCGGTGACGTGAAGGACGTCCTGTTGCTCGACGTCAGCCCGCTGACCCTGGGTATCGAAACCATGGGTGGCGTGATGACCGCGCTGATCGAGAAGAACACCACCATCCCGACCAAGAAGTCGCAGGTGTTCTCGACTGCCGACGACAACCAGGGTGCAGTGACCATCCACGTCCTGCAGGGCGAGCGCAAGCAGGCCGCGCAGAACAAGTCGCTGGGCAAGTTCGACCTGTCGGACATTCCGCCAGCTCCGCGTGGCGTTCCACAGATCGAAGTGACCTTCGACATCGACGCCAACGGCATCCTGCACGTCGGCGCCAAAGACAAGGCCACCGGCAAGGCTCAGTCGATCGTGATCAAGGCCAACTCCGGCCTGTCGGACGAAGAGATCGAGCGCATGGTGCGTGACGCCGAGGCCAACGCCGAGGAAGACCGCAAGTTCGAAGAGCTGGCTGCTGCCCGCAACCAGGGTGATGCGCTGGTTCACTCGACCCGCAAGATGGTCGTCGACGCCGGTGACAAGGCTACTGCCGAGGAAAAGGCTGCGATCGAAGCTGCCGTGGTTGCTCTGGAAGCCGCCGTCAAGGGCGACGACAAGGCCGCCATCGACGCCAAGGTCGAGGAGCTGTCCAAAGTCTCCGCGCCAGTTGCCCAGAAGATGTATGCCGAGCAACAGGCTCAGCAGCCTCAGGGCGGCGCCCAGCAGGCAGAGCCGGAAGCCAAGCACGATGACGTGGTTGACGCCGAGTTCGAGGAAGTGAAAGACAACAACAAGCAGTAATGCCTGCATGTTGTCGGCCAGTTCATCGCCATTGGTCGGTGAGCTGGTAGGATGTCGCCGCGCGGGGGCTTGCTCCCGCGTTGGCGTGTCTGGAACACGGGAAATATTTCCAGCATCTGTCAGGGCGCATCAGGCGTGTTGCGGCAGGTGCTGACGGCACGGTGCACAGATGCCGAAAGCCCTCAAGAGTGCAAATGACCTATGGCAAAGCGTGATTTTTATGAGGTCCTGGGTGTCGAGCGCGGCGCCAGCGAAGGTGACCTCAAGAAGGCCTATCGCCGCCTGGCGATGAAGTTCCACCCTGACCGCAACCCGGGCGACAAAGAGTCGGAAGAGAAATTCAAGGAGGCCAACGAGGCCTATGAAGTGCTCTCCGACGCCAGCAAGCGCGCGGCCTACGATCAGTACGGCCATGCCGGTGTCGACCCGAGCATGGGTGGCGGTGGTGCCGGCTTCGGCGGCGCCAACTTCTCCGATATCTTCGGCGACGTCTTCAGTGATTTCTTCGGCGGTGGCCGTGGCGGTGGTCGTGGCGGCGCCCAGCGCGGCAGTGACCTGCGCTACACCCTCGAGCTGAACCTGGAAGAAGCGGTGCGTGGCACCACGGTCAATATCCGTGTGCCGACGCTGGTCAACTGCGCGCCGTGCGATGGTACCGGCGCCAAGAAGGGCTCGACGCCGTCGACCTGCCCGACTTGCGGCGGTATCGGTCAGGTGCGCATGCAGCAAGGTTTCTTCTCGGTGCAGCAAACCTGCCCGCGTTGCCATGGCTCGGGCAAGATCATCACCGACCCGTGCAACTCCTGCCACGGCGAAGGCCGTGTCGAGGAATACAAGACCCTGTCGGTCAAGGTGCCGGCGGGTGTTGATACGGGTGATCGCATCCGCCTGTCTGGCGAGGGCGAGGCCGGGGCGCATGGTGGCCCGACCGGCGACCTGTATGTGGTCATCAGTGTCCGTGAGCATTCGATCTTCCAGCGCGATGGCAAGCACCTGTATTGCGAAGTGCCGATCAGCTACACCGATGCGGCGCTCGGTGGCGAGCTGGAAGTGCCGACACTGGACGGCCGGGTCAAGCTGAAGATCCCGGAAGGCACCCAGACCGGCAAGCAGTTCCGCCTGCGCGGCAAGGGCGTGGCGCCGGTGCGTGGTGGTGCGGCGGGCGACCTGTTGTGCCGCGTCGCGGTCGAGACACCGGTCAACCTGAGCCGCCGCCAGCGCGAGCTGCTTGAAGAGCTGCGTGATTCGCTCGATGGCGACAGCTCCCATTCGCCCAAGGCCAGTGGTTGGTTCGAGGGTATGAAGCGCTTCTTCGGCGATCTCTGACAAGGAACAGGCTATGCGACGTATTGCAGTGATGGGTGCGGCAGGGCGGATGGGCAAGATCCTCATCGAAGCCGTGCAGCAGCAGGCTCCCCAGGCGGGCCTGACGGCAGCGATCGATCGCCCGGACAGCACCCTGGTGGGGGCTGACGCCGGCGAGCTCGCGGCGTTGGGCCGTATCGGCGTACCGATTTCCGATGATCTGACCAAGGTCGCCGACGAGTTCGATGTGCTCATCGACTTCACTCACCCCTCGGTGACCCTGAAGAACCTGGCGTTCTGCCGCAAGGCAGGCAAGGCCATGGTCATCGGTACCACCGGTTTTTCGCAGGACGAAAAGGCCCTGCTGGCGGAGGCGGGCAAGGAGATTCCGATCGTCTTCGCTGCCAACTTCAGCATTGGCGTCAATCTGTGCCTGAAGTTGCTCGATACTGCTGCGCGGGTACTGGGTGACGAGGTGGACATCGAGATCATCGAGGCTCACCACCGGCACAAGGTCGACGCGCCTTCGGGTACTGCGCTGCGCATGGGAGAGGTGGTTGCCCAGGCGTTGGGGCGCGATCTGCAGGAAGTGGCTGTCTATGGTCGTGAAGGCCAGACCGGCGCGCGCAAGCGCGAGACCATCGGTTTTGCCACCGTGCGTGCCGGGGATGTGGTCGGCGATCACACCGTGCTGTTCGCGGCAGAGGGTGAGCGCGTCGAGATCACCCACAAGGCCTCGAGCCGCATGACCTTTGCCAAGGGGGCCGTGCGTGCGTCGCTGTGGCTCGATGGGCGCGAGCCTGGGCTGTACGACATGCAGGATGTGCTCGAGCTGCATTGAGTCGTCACTGGCGACGTCGTTCTGTCGCAATCATGTGTTTTAGAGGCACATATGCGGTAGACCGAAACCTCACTTTTCTGTAAACTACAGCTTTAGTGTATCCACTAAAAGCGCGCAGAGAATTGAATTCAGCACATAAAAGCGGGGTGACGTATCCATACGGCACTCCGCTTTTTTGCAACCTGCGATCGCCCCTTCATGCGTCATTTACGGGAGGTCTTCTTGACAAAGCCAGCCATACTCGCCCTTGCTGATGGCAGCATTTTTCGCGGTGAGGCCATTGGGGCCGACGGGCAAACCGTTGGTGAGGTGGTGTTCAACACCGCTATGACCGGCTACCAGGAAATCCTTACAGACCCTTCCTACGCCCAGCAAATCGTTACCCTGACTTACCCGCACATCGGCAATACCGGCACCACCGCCGAAGACGCCGAGTCCGATCGCGTCTGGTCCGCGGGCCTGGTGATTCGCGACCTGCCGCTGCTGGCCAGCAACTGGCGTAACACCCAGTCCCTGCCGGACTACCTCAAGGCCAACAATGTCGTGGCCATCGCCGGTATCGATACCCGTCGCCTGACCCGCATCCTGCGTGAGAAAGGCGCACAGAACGGCTGCATCCTGGCCGGTGACGATATCAGCGAAGAGGCCGCCATCGCGGCTGCACGTGCCTTCCCGGGCCTCAAGGGCATGGATTTGGCCAAAGTGGTCAGCACCAAGGAGCGTTACGAGTGGCGTTCCAGCGTGTGGGAGCTGAAGACCGACAGCCACCCGACCCTCGAAGCGTCCGAGCTGCCATATCATGTCGTCGCCTACGACTACGGCGTCAAGCTGAACATCCTGCGCATGCTGGTTGCTCGCGGCTGCCGCGTGACCGTGGTACCTGCCCAGACGCCGGCAAGCGAAGTGCTGGCCCTCAACCCTGACGGCGTGTTCCTGTCCAACGGCCCTGGCGATCCCGAGCCGTGCGACTACGCGATTCAGGCGATCAGAGAGATTCTCGAGACCGAGACTCCGGTGTTCGGCATCTGCCTCGGCCACCAGTTGCTGGCCCTGGCCTCCGGTGCCAAGACCGTCAAGATGGGGCACGGCCACCACGGTGCCAACCACCCGGTCCAGGACCTGGATACCGGTGTGGTCATGATCACCAGCCAGAACCACGGTTTCGCCGTCGACGAAGCCACCCTGCCGGGCAATGTGCGTGCCATCCACAAGTCGCTGTTCGACGGCACCCTGCAGGGTATCGAACGCACCGACAAGAGCGCGTTCAGCTTCCAGGGCCACCCTGAGGCGAGCCCAGGCCCGACCGATGTCGCGCCACTGTTCGATCGTTTCATCGATGCCATGGCCAAGCGCCGCTGAGCATCCTGCATCAAGGCCCCGGACCGGCACACGCCGCGTCCGGAAGCGCCTGACCCAGATTGTTCAAGACGGCTTGCCGACTGACCCGCGGATTTGAGTGACAACCATGCCAAAACGTACAGACATCAAAAGCATCCTGATTCTCGGCGCTGGCCCGATCGTGATCGGCCAGGCCTGCGAATTCGACTATTCCGGCGCCCAGGCCTGTAAAGCCCTGCGCGAGGAAGGTTTCCGCGTCATCCTGGTGAACTCCAACCCGGCCACCATCATGACCGACCCGGCCATGGCCGACGCCACCTACATCGAGCCGATCAAGTGGCAATCGGTGGCCAAGATCATCGAAAAGGAGCGCCCTGACGCGGTGCTGCCAACCATGGGCGGCCAGACGGCACTGAACTGTGCCCTGGACCTGGAGCGCCACGGCGTTCTGGAAAAGTTCGGTGTAGAGATGATCGGTGCCAACGCCGACACCATCGACAAGGCCGAAGACCGTTCGCGCTTCGACAAGGCGATGAAGGACATCGGCCTGGAGTGCCCGCGCTCCGGTATCGCCCACAGCATGGAAGAGGCCTACGCGGTTCTCGAGAAACTGGGCTTCCCGTGCATCATCCGTCCTTCGTTCACCATGGGTGGCACCGGTGGCGGCATCGCCTACAACCGTGAAGAATTCGAAGAAATCTGCACCCGTGGCCTGGACCTGTCGCCGACCAAGGAACTGCTGATCGACGAGTCGCTGATCGGCTGGAAGGAATACGAGATGGAGGTGGTCCGCGACAAGAAGGACAACTGCATCATCGTCTGCTCCATCGAGAACTTCGACCCGATGGGCGTGCACACCGGTGACTCCATCACCGTTGCTCCCGCACAGACCCTGACCGACAAGGAATACCAGATCATGCGCAACGCCTCGCTGGCGGTGCTGCGTGAGATCGGCGTCGAAACCGGCGGTTCCAACGTGCAGTTCGGTATCTGCCCGAACACCGGTCGCATGGTCGTGATCGAGATGAACCCGCGGGTTTCGCGCTCGTCCGCCCTGGCTTCGAAAGCGACTGGCTTCCCGATCGCCAAGATCGCCGCCAAGCTGGCCATCGGCTACACTCTGGACGAACTGCAGAATGACATCACCGGCGGTCGTACTCCGGCGTCCTTCGAGCCGTCCATCGACTACGTCGTTACCAAACTGCCACGCTTCGCCTTCGAGAAATTCCCGAAAGCCGACGCCCGCCTGACCACCCAGATGAAGTCGGTCGGTGAAGTCATGGCCATTGGCCGTACCTTCCAGGAGTCCCTGCAGAAAGCCCTGCGCGGCCTGGAAGTTGGCGCCTGCGGCCTGGACCCGAAAGTCGACCTGGCCAGCGCCGATGCCTCCAGCATCCTCAAACGCGAGCTGACCGTACCGGGCGCCGAGCGTATCTGGTACGTGGCTGACGCCATCCGCTCGGGCATGACTATCGAAGCAATCTTCGAGCTGACCGGTATCGACCTGTGGTTCCTGGTGCAGATGGAAGATCTGATCAAGGAAGAAGAGAAGGTCAAGACCCTGGCCCTGTCGGCCATCGACAAGGACTACATGCTGCGCCTCAAGCGCAAGGGCTTCTCGGATCAGCGCCTGGCCAAGCTGCTCGGCATCACTGACAAGAACCTGCGTCGTCACCGCCACAAGCTGGAAGTGTTCCCAGTCTACAAGCGCGTCGACACCTGCGCGGCCGAGTTCGCCACCGACACCGCCTACCTGTACTCCACCTACGAGGAAGAGTGCGAGGCCAATCCGTCGACCCGCGACAAGATCATGATCCTGGGCGGTGGCCCGAACCGTATCGGTCAAGGTATCGAGTTCGACTACTGCTGCGTACACGCAGCCCTTGCCCTGCGTGAAGACGGTTACGAGACCATCATGGTCAACTGCAACCCGGAAACCGTCTCCACCGACTACGACACCTCCGATCGCCTGTACTTCGAGCCGCTGACCCTGGAAGACGTGCTGGAAGTCTGTCGCGTCGAGAAGCCGAAGGGCGTGATCGTCCACTACGGCGGCCAGACCCCGCTGAAACTGGCCCGTGCCCTGGAAGAAGCCGGTGTGCCGATCATCGGTACCAGCCCGGACGCCATCGACCGCGCCGAAGACCGCGAGCGCTTCCAGCAGATGGTGCAGCGCCTGAACCTGCTGCAGCCGCCAAACGCCACCGTGCGCAGTGAAGAAGAAGCCATCAACGCTGCTGGTGGCATCGGCTACCCGCTGGTCGTGCGTCCGTCGTACGTCCTGGGCGGTCGCGCCATGGAGATCGTTTACGAGCTGGACGAGCTCAAGCGCTACCTGCGCGAAGCGGTCCAGGTGTCCAACGACAGCCCGGTCCTGCTCGACCACTTCCTCAACTGCGCCATCGAGATGGACGTGGACGCTGTCTGCGACGGCACCGACGTGGTGATCGGCGCGATCATGCAGCACATCGAACAGGCTGGCGTTCACTCCGGTGACTCGGCGTGCTCGCTGCCACCTTACTCGCTGAGCCAGCAAGTGCAGGACGAAGTCCGCGTTCAGGTCAAGAAAATGGCCCTGGAACTGGGCGTTGTCGGCCTGATGAACGTGCAGATGGCCCTGCAGGGCGACAAGATCTACGTGATCGAAGTCAACCCGCGCGCCTCGCGTACCGTACCGTTCGTGTCCAAGTGCATCGGCACCTCGCTGGCGATGATCGCGGCCCGCGTCATGGCTGGTAAAACCCTCAAAGAGCTGGGCTTCACCCAGGAAATCATCCCGAACTTCTACAGCGTCAAGGAAGCCGTCTTCCCGTTCGCCAAGTTCCCAGGGGTTGACCCGATCCTCGGCCCTGAGATGAAATCGACCGGTGAAGTCATGGGTGTCGGTGACAGCTTCGGTGAAGCCTTCGCCAAGGCCCAGATGGGTGCCAGCGAAGTGCTGCCGACCGGCGGTACCGCGTTCATCAGCGTGCGTGACGACGACAAGCCACAAGTGGCTGGCGTTGCCCGCGACCTGATCGCCCTGGGCTTCGAAGTGGTTGCTACTGCCGGCACCGCCAAGGTTATCGAAGCGGCTGGCCTGAAAGTGCGCCGTGTGAACAAGGTGACCGAAGGTCGTCCGCACGTGGTCGACATGATCAAGAACGACGAAGTGTCGCTGATCATCAACACCACCGAAGGCCGCCAGTCGATCGCCGATTCCTACTCGATTCGTCGCAATGCGCTGCAGCACAAGATCTACTGCACGACCACCATTGCGGCAGGTGAAGCCATCTGCGAGGCGCTGAAATTCGGTCCCGAGAAGACCGTTCGTCGCCTGCAGGATCTGCATGCAGGACTCAAAGCATGAGCATTACCAAGTACCCGATGACCGTCCAGGGCGCTCGCGCCCTGGAAGAAGAGCTTTTGTTCCTGAGCAAGACCGAACGTCCACGTCTGAGCCAGGCGATCGGCGAGGCTCGTGAGCTCGGCGATCTCAAGGAAAATGCCGAGTACCACGCCGCCCGTGAGGAGCAGGGCATGGTCGAGGCGCGTATCCGCGACATCGAAGGCCGTCTGCAGAACTCGGTGGTGATCGATGTCACCACCATCGCCCATACCGGCAAGGTGATTTTCGGGACCACCGTGGACCTGGAGAATACCGAGACCGGCGATCAGGTGACCTACCAGATCGTTGGCGAGGATGAAGCGGACATCAAGAAAGGCAAGCTCTCGGCGAGCGCGCCTATCGCCCGTGCCATCATTGGCAAGGAAGAGGGTGATACGGTCGTGGTCAAGACGCCGAGCGGCACCGTCGAGTACGAGATTGTCGAAGTCAAGCACATCTGATCGGCGCCAGCGCGCGCCGTCCCTCGAGGGCATCCTCTGGCAACTGGCCCAGGTATTCTGGGTCGGTGGCCTGTGGGTGTTTCATGTGGGGCTGGTGCCGGCGCTGAAGGTCAGCGGCCTTGCGCCATTATTGGTGCAGGACATCGCCGGGCAGATCGATCGCTGGTTGATCGGCGTGGCGCTGCTCGGGCTGTTGACCCAGTTGGCAGTGCTGGCGAGGGTGGATGGCCTGGCGGCCTGGTGGCGGCAGTTCCGCGGCCAGATGCTGTTGCTCGGCTTTGGTGCCTGTGTCGGCTACTACACGCTGCGCTACGGGATTTCCGTAGGGGAGCGCTGGCAGATGTTCTGTTTCCTGGTGCTGGGCTTTTCTGGCATCGTGCTGGTGGCCCAGCCGGTCCCGGTCAGGGTGCGCAAGGCGCGCCACTGACCGGCGCCACCTTTACTTGTAGCGGTGGATGTTGGACAGCTGCTTGTTCGGCTGTGGGTTCTTGCGATAGATCAGTGCCTTCTTGCCAATGGTCTGTACCAGCTCGGCACGGCCTGCCTTGCACAGTTCGGCAATAGCGGCGGCGCGCTCTTCGCGATCTTCCGAGCGAATTTCGACCTTGATCAGCTCGTGATCGGCCAGCGCACGCTCCAGTTCGGCGATCACACCTTCATTCAGGCCGTTACCGGCAACGATCAGGACCGGTTTCAGGTCGTGACCAATAGACTTGTACTGTTTCTTCTGCTCGTTATTGAGCGGCATAATCTGACCCTTTTCGTCTGATTCTGTAAAATTGGTGGCCATTTTACCCGAGGGCCACTGGCTCCGCCCAGTCAATCACGACGCTAATCATCGAGGTGCCCCGTGGCGCAGCGTTCCAAAAGCAGCCATAACTGGCTGAGAGAGCATTTCAACGATCCTTTCGTCAAGCAGGCGCAGAAGGACGGCTACCGCTCGCGTGCGAGCTACAAACTGCTGGAGATCCAGGAAAAGGACCGCCTCATCCGCCCCGGCATGAGCGTTATTGACCTTGGAGCGGCACCGGGCGGCTGGTCGCAGGTGACCAGTCGTCTGATTGGTGGTCAAGGACGTCTGATTGCCTCCGACATCCTGGAAATGGACTCGATCCCTGACGTGACCTTCATCCAGGGCGATTTCACCCAGGATTCGGTACTCGAGCAGATTCTCCAGGCGGTCGGCGATTCGCATGTGGACCTTGTGATTTCCGATATGGCCCCCAATATGAGTGGTACGCCCGCTGTGGACATGCCGCGAGCCATGTTCCTTTGCGAACTCGCCCTGGATCTGGCAACCCGTGTGCTCAAGCCCGGTGGTGACTTCCTGATCAAGATTTTCCAGGGAGAAGGCTTCGATGTGTACCTCAAGGACGTGCGCAGCAAGTTCGACAAGGTGCAGATGCGCAAGCCGTCGTCCTCTCGGGATCGGTCCCGTGAACAGTACTTGCTGGCCAGGGGGTACAAGGGGGAGTGAGCGGGCTGTTGCGGGCTGGCCGATAGTTATTTCCAATCGGCCGCGGCCTCAGGATCGTCCGAACTTCGTGTAGTCTAGGTTTCACAAAGGGTTACAGACGGTGCCTGCGGATGCGCAGGTAATGTAGTAAGTTAGGGCGGTGAATATCATGCGAGGCACGGCTGCGTCGTGCGCCGACCTCAGAGGGTAGCTAATTGAACGACATGGCAAAGAATCTGATCCTGTGGTTGATCATCGCGGCTGTCCTCGTGACGGTGATGAACAACTTCTCCAGCCCTAACGAGCCGCAGACCCTCAACTATTCCGACTTCATCCAGCAGGTCAAGGACGGTAAGGTCGAGCGTGTGACCGTCGACGGCGCCGTCATCACCGGCAAGCGTACCGATGGCGACAACTTCAAGACCGTTCGTCCGGCCATTGCCGACAACGGCCTGATCGGCGACCTGGTCGACAATCATGTCGTGATCGAAGGCAAGCAACCTGAACAGCAGAGCATCTGGACCCAGCTGCTGGTCGCCAGCTTCCCGATCCTCGTGATCATCGCCGTGTTCATGTTCTTCATGCGCCAGATGCAAGGCGGTGCGGGCGGCAAGGGCGGGCCGATGAGCTTCGGCAAGAGCAAGGCGCGCCTGCTCTCCGAAGACCAGGTGAAAACCACCCTGGCCGATGTCGCGGGTTGCGACGAAGCCAAGGAAGAAGTTGGCGAGCTGGTCGAGTTCCTGCGTGATCCAGGCAAATTCCAGCGCCTGGGCGGTCGTATCCCACGTGGCGTGCTGATGGTCGGCCCGCCCGGTACCGGTAAGACCTTGCTGGCCAAGGCCATCGCCGGTGAGGCGAAAGTGCCGTTCTTCACCATTTCCGGTTCCGATTTCGTCGAAATGTTCGTCGGTGTTGGTGCCAGCCGTGTTCGTGACATGTTCGAACAGGCGAAGAAGCACGCGCCTTGCATCATCTTCATCGACGAGATCGACGCTGTCGGTCGCCACCGTGGCGCCGGCATGGGGGGCGGTCACGACGAGCGCGAGCAGACACTGAACCAGTTGCTGGTCGAGATGGATGGCTTCGAGATGAACGATGGCATTATCGTCATCGCGGCCACCAACCGGCCTGATGTGCTCGACCCGGCGCTGCTGCGTCCTGGTCGCTTCGACCGCCAGGTGGTGGTCGGCCTGCCGGATATCCGTGGTCGCGAGCAGATTCTCAAGGTGCACATGCGCAAGGTGCCGGTCGGCGAGAACGTCAACGCCGCCGTCATTGCCCGTGGTACTCCCGGCTTCTCCGGTGCCGATCTCGCCAACCTGGTTAACGAGGCGTCGCTGTTCGCCGCTCGCTCCAGCAAGCGCCTGGTCGAGATGAAGGAGTTCGAGCTGGCCAAGGACAAGATCATGATGGGTGCCGAGCGCAAGACCATGGTCATGTCCGAGAAAGAGAAGCAGAACACGGCTTATCACGAGGCCGGTCACGCCATCGTTGGTCGTGTGGTGCCTGAGCATGACCCGGTGTACAAGGTCTCGATCATTCCGCGCGGTCGTGCGCTCGGTGTGACCATGTTCCTGCCCGAGGAAGATCGCTACAGCCTCTCCAAGCGTGCGCTGATCAGCCAGATCTGTTCGCTGTACGGCGGCCGTATTGCCGAGGAGATGACCCTGGGCTTCGATGGCGTCACCACGGGTGCGTCCAACGACATCATGCGTGCCAGCCAGATCGCCCGGAACATGGTCACCAAGTGGGGCCTGTCCGAGAAGCTCGGTCCGTTGATGTACGCCGAAGAAGAGGGCGAGGTGTTCCTTGGCCGCAGTGCTGGCAGCCAGCACGCCAGCGTCTCCGGGGAGACCGCCAAGTTGATCGATTCCGAGGTGCGCAGCATCATCGATCAGTGCTATGCCACCGCCAAGCAGATCCTCACCGACAACCGCGACAAGCTTGACGCGATGGCCGAGGCCCTGATGAAGTACGAAACCATCGATGCCGACCAGATCGACGACATCATGGCAGGTCGTACGCCGCGCGAGCCGCGCGACTGGGACAACGATGCCGGTACCTCCGGCAATCAGGCGTCCCAGGGTGATCGTCCAGAGTCGCCGATCGGCGGTCCGGCGGCTCAACACTAAGGGTTCATATGACCTCTCAGCAGTACCCGACCCGGTTGCCTTGCGGCAACCGGGTTCTTGATTTGTCCCGTACCCATGTCATGGGTATTCTCAACGTCACCCCTGATTCATTTTCCGACGGCGGTCGCTTCAGCCGCCGCGACGAGGCCTTGCGCCATGCCGAGACGATGGTCGCGGCGGGTGCCACGCTTATCGATGTAGGTGGCGAATCCACCCGTCCCGGCGCTCGCGCAGTGTCGCCCGTCGAGGAGCTGGAGCGGGTTGCTCCGATCGTCGAGGCTATCAGCAGTCGCCTTGATGTCATCATCTCGGTCGATACCTCTACGCCCGCGGTAATGCGCGAGACGGCTCGGCTTGGCGCCGGGCTGATCAACGATGTGCGCGCCCTGGAACGCGATGGTGCGCTGGATGCTGCGGCCGACACCGGCCTGCCGGTATGCCTGATGCACATGCGCGGTGAGCCGGGTAACATGCAGGACAATCCGCGGTATGACGATGTCACCCAAGAGGTGGCTAGCTATCTGGAGCGGCGTATGGCTGCCTGCGCGGCAGTCGGTATCGGCGCGGAACGAATCATTCTTGATCCGGGCTTCGGGTTCGCCAAGAACCTGGCGCACAACCTGAGCCTGTTCAAGCATATGGAAGCACTCTATCGCCTGGGGCGGCCACTGCTGGTGGGCGTCTCGCGCAAGAGCATGATCGGCCAGGCGCTGGATCGTCCGGTCGGCGAGCGGCTGTACGGCAGCCTCGCACTTGCGGCATTGGCCATGACCATGGGGACGAGCATCCTGCGCGTACATGATGTGGCCGAAACCGTCGATGTGGTGCGCATGATCGCTGCGGTACAGAGCGCCGAATAAGAACGTTTGGAGTTTCTATGAGCAGAAAATACTTTGGTACCGATGGTATCCGTGGTCGCGTTGGCGAATATCCAATTACTCCCGACTTCATGCTGAAGCTCGGCTGGGCGGCGGGCATGGCCTTCCGCAAGCAGGGCAATTGCCGCGTTCTGGTGGGCAAGGATACCCGTATCTCCGGCTACATGTTCGAGTCGGCTCTGGAGGCTGGCCTCTCGGCTGCCGGCGCTGACGTGATGCTCCTCGGGCCGATGCCGACTCCGGCCATCGCCTACCTGACTCGCACCTTCCATGCTGAAGCGGGTATCGTCATCAGTGCCTCGCACAATCCGCATGATGACAACGGCATCAAGTTCTTCTCGGGCAACGGCACCAAGCTGCCAGACGAGGTCGAGCTGATGATCGAGGAACTGCTCGATCAGCCGATGAATGTGGTCGAGTCGAGCAAACTGGGCAAGGTTTCTCGCATCAACGACGCTGCCGGTCGCTACATCGAGTTCTGCAAGAGCAGCGTGCCCAGCAGCACTGATTTCGCTGGCCTCAAGCTGGTCGTCGATTGCGCCCATGGTGCCACCTACAAGGTCGCTCCGAGCGTGTTCCGCGAATTGGGTGCGGATGTCACTGTACTGCATGCCCAGCCTGATGGCTTGAACATCAACGAGGGCTGTGGTTCCACGCATATCGAGTCGCTGCAGGCTGCCGTGCTGGTGGGGCATGCCGACCTGGGTATCGCCTTCGATGGCGATGGCGACCGGGTGCTGATGGTCGATCATACGGGAGCGATCGTCGACGGTGACGAGTTGCTGTTCATCATTGCCCGCGACCTCCAGGAGCGAGGCAAGCTGCAGGGCGGGGTAGTTGGCACGCTCATGAGTAACTTGGGCCTGGAGCTGGCGCTCAAGGACCTCGACATTCCATTCGCACGCGCCAAGGTCGGTGACCGCTATGTCATGGCCGAGCTGCTTGAACGCGAATGGCTGCTCGGTGGTGAGAACTCCGGCCATGTGGTGTGCTGCAACCACACCACCACAGGCGACGCGATCATTGCGGCACTGCAGGTGTTGATGGCGCTCAAGCGTCGTGGCGAAAACCTTGCCCAGGCACGTCAGGCGATTCGCAAATGCCCGCAGGTACTGATCAATGTCCGTTATGCCGCCGGTAGTGCCGATCCGCTGGAAAATCCTGCCGTGCAGGAAGCCAGCGCCAAGGTCACCGAGGCGATGGCTGGCCGTGGCCGTGTGCTGCTGCGCAAGTCCGGGACCGAGCCGCTGCTGCGGGTGATGGTCGAGGGGGACGACGAAAGTCAGGTGCGCGGCCACGCCGAAGCCTTGGCCAAGGTCGTTGCAGAAGTTTGTGCCTGAAAGACGCTTGCCAGCGCGATTCTGGTTGGGTAAGATCTGCGCCCACTTTGACCGACGAGGTAGAGCATGCGTCGCCCCATGGTAGCTGGTAACTGGAAGATGCACGGTACCCGCGCCAGCGTCGCTGAGCTGAGCCTGAGCCTGAGTAATCTGGTTCTTCCTGGTGGTGTCGAAGTTGCGGTGTTTCCGCCGTCGCTGTTCATCAATCAAGTCATTGATGAGTTGAGCGGCAAGGGAATCATCGTTGGAGCACAGAATTCTGCAGTACAGCCCGAACAGGGTGCGCTGACAGGTGAAGTTGCACCTAGTCAGTTGGCTGAAGTCGGTTGCAAGTTGGTGTTGATTGGCCATTCGGAGCGTCGCCAGATTATTGGTGAAACGGACGAAGTGCTGAATCGCAAGTTTGCAGCCGCACAGGCAAGTGGTTTGAAGCCGGTGCTCTGCGTAGGGGAAACCCTCGAGGAACGCGAGGCTGGCAAGACGCTCGAAGTTGTCGGGCGTCAACTAAGCAGTGTTATCGATGCATTCGGTATCAAGGCTTTTGCCAATGCAGTAATTGCCTATGAGCCTGTATGGGCCATTGGCACTGGTTTGACGGCCTCGCCTCAGCAAGCCCAGGATGTGCACGCTGCCATCCGTGCGCAGCTGAAGGCGCTGGACGCCGAAGTTGCAGCGAATGTGCAACTTCTCTACGGCGGTAGCGTGAAGGCGGCCAATGCGGCCGAACTGTTCGGCATGCCGGATATTGATGGGGGGCTCATTGGTGGAGCATCCCTGAACGCAGACGAATTCGGTGCAATTTGTCGCGCCGCAGGAAACTGAACATATGCTGGAAACAGTCGTAGTTGTTTTTCATCTGTTGGCTGCACTGGCGCTGGTAGCGCTGGTTCTGATGCAACAGGGTAAAGGTGCGGAAGCAGGTGCATCTTTCGGCGCAGGTGCTTCAAATACTGTGTTCGGAAGCCAAGGTTCTGCTACCTTCCTGAGTAAATTTACTGCTATACTTGCCGCCACTTTCTTTTTGACTGCACTTGGGTTAGGATACTTCGCCAAGCAGCAGGCACACCAGCTGACTCAAGCCGGTTTGCCAGATCCAGCAGTGCTGGAAGTTAAAGAGCAAAAGCCGGCAGTAAATGATGATGTACCGGTGCTCCAGGAACAGAAGAGTGAAGCCGCCCCAAAAGGTGACGTCCCTCCTCCTACCGAAGAGCAGAAGTAACGGGTTTCAAGATGTAATATTGCCGAGGTGGTGGAATTGGTAGACACGCAACCTTGAGGTGGTTGTGCCCATAGGGTGTAGGGGTTCGAGTCCCCTTCTCGGTACCAATTGAAGCATGAGAGCCCGCTTTAGCGGGCTTTCTTGCAGGTGGAGGTCGGATTGACCCTGCACAGGGTTCGGTCTTATACTTTCGCCCCAGCTTTGTCGCGGGGTGGAGCAGCTTGGTAGCTCGTCGGGCTCATAACCCGAAGGTCGTTGGTTCAAATCCAGCCCCCGCAACCAGCTTCAGCGGAGCCCCTTTTCAGGGGCTTTTTGCTAGCTGAACAGTTCTTCGCGTCGTTGTTCAACGGCGCTTTCAGGGATGGGCGCTTCGCCCATTTTTTATTTGCACAGCATGCACGAGGGGGTTCAGGTGTCGAGCAAGCTAGAACAGTTGCAGGCCTTGTTGGCCCCGGTTGTCGAGGGTCTGGGCTATCAGTGCTGGGGGATCGAATACGTTTCCCAGGGTAAGCATTCGGTACTACGCATCTATATCGACAAGGAAGACGGCATCCTGGTGGACGACTGCGAAGCGGTCAGCCGTCAGGCCAGCGCCATTCTTGATGTGGAAGATCCGATCAGCAGTGAATACACCCTCGAGGTGTCCTCTCCAGGCATGGATCGCCCGCTGTTCACACTGGAACAGTTTGCTTCGCATGCGGGCGAGCAAGTGAAGATCAAGCTGCGTACGCCCTTCGAGGGTCGTCGTAACTTCCAGGGCCTTCTCCGCGGTGTGGAGGATCAGGACGTGGTGATCCAGGTGGATACCAACGAATTCCTGCTGCCGATCGACTCGATCGACAAGGCCAATATTATTCCCAGTTTTGACTGAGACGTGCCGGGCCCGGCGGACATTCCGGGCCTAATGGCTTGCGCAAGGCGAGGCGTACGATGAGCAAAGAAGTACTGCTGGTTGTTGAATCGGTATCCAACGAAAAGGGTGTACCACCCGGCGTCATTTTCGAAGCGCTGGAAGTGGCCCTGGCTACTGCAACCAAAAAACGTTTTGAAGACGAAGTCGATCTGCGTGTGGAAATCAACCGCCACACCGGTAGCTACGAGACCTTCCGTCGCTGGACCGTGGTCGACGAAAACGACCTGGACGATCCGGCGATCGAAACCTGGCTGGACAAGATCAAGGACTCTCATCCGGACGCCAAGATTGGCGACGTGATCGAGGAGAAGATCGAGTCCATCGAGTTCGGTCGTATCGCCGCCCAGACTGCGAAGCAGGTCATCGTGCAGAAGGTTCGCGAGGCCGAGCGCGCCCAAGTGGTCGACGCCTACCGCGAGCGTGTCGGCGAGATCATCTCCGGCACCGTCAAGAAGGTCACTCGCGACAACGTCATCGTCGACCTGGGCAACAATGCCGAGGCGCTGCTGGCTCGCGAAGACATCATCCCGCGTGAGACTTTCCGCGTCGGTGTGCGCCTGCGTGCACTGCTCAAGGAAATTCGCACCGAGAACCGTGGCCCGCAGTTGATCCTGTCGCGTACCGCACCGCAGATGCTGATCGAGCTGTTCCGCATCGAAGTGCCGGAAATCGCCGAGGGCCTGATCGAGGTGATGGCAGCATCCCGTGATCCGGGTTCGCGTGCCAAGATCGCCGTGCGTTCCAAGGACAAGCGTATCGATCCTCAAGGCGCCTGCATCGGCATGCGGGGTTCGCGCGTCCAGGCAGTCTCCGGTGAGTTGGGTGGTGAGCGTGTGGATATCGTCCTGTGGGACGAGAACCCGGCGCAGTTCGTCATCAACGCCATGTCGCCGGCCGAAGTCGCGGCGATCATCGTTGACGAGGATGCCCACGCAATGGACATCGCCGTTGCCGAGGACAACCTGGCGCAGGCCATCGGCCGCGGCGGTCAGAACGTTCGCCTGGCCAGTCAGCTGACTGGCTGGACCCTGAACGTGATGACCGAGAAGGATATCCAGGCCAAGCAGCAAGCTGAAACAGGTGACATCCTGCGTAACTTCATCGAGGAACTGGAAGTCGACGAAGAGCTGGCACAGGTGCTGGTCGACGAAGGCTTCACCAGCCTCGAAGAAATTGCTTACGTACCGTTGGAAGAAATGCTCAACATCGATGGCTTCGACGAGGAAATCGTCAACGAGTTGCGTGCTCGTGCCAAGGACCGTTTGTTGACCAAAGCCATCGCTACCGAAGAAAAACTGGCAGACGCCCATCCGGCCGAAGACCTGCTCTCCCTCGAGGGCATGGACAAGGATCTGGCGGCGGAACTGGCGGTGCGCGGCGTGGTTAACCGCGAAGACCTGGCCGAGCAGTCGATCGACGACCTGCTCGACATCGACGGCATCGACGAAGAGCGTGCCGGCAAGTTGATCATGGCCGCCCGAGCCCACTGGTTCGAGTAATTAGGCGCGGCCTGAGGAGAGAAGTGCATGACGCAAGTCACGGTGAAAGAACTGGCCCAAGAGGTCGAGGCACCGGTAGAGCGCCTGCTGCAGCAGATGCGTGAGGCAGGTCTGCCGCACACCGACGCCGGTCAGGTAGTGACCGACAATGAGAAGCAGGTTCTGCTGACTCATCTGAAGAGCAGCCACAAGAGCAAGGCGGAAGAGCCACGCAAGATTACCTTGCAGCGCAAGACCACCAGCACCCTGCGTGTCGCCGGTAGCAAGAGCATCAGCGTAGAAGTACGCAAGAAGAAAGTATTCGTGCAGCGCAGCCCGGAAGAGATCCAGGCCGAGCAGAAGCGTGAGGCTGAAGAGCGCCGTGCCGCTGAGAATGCTGCGCGTGAGAAGGTCGAGGCCGAGACTCGCCAGCGTAACGAAGAGCAGGCTCGCCGTCAGGCCGCCGAAGCTCCGGTTGTGGCGCCTGCGCCACGTGCCGAGCCGGCTCCGGCTGCTGCCGAGCCTGTAGTGGCTGATGCCCCGGTGTCCGATGACGCCGCCGCACGTGCCGCCGAGCGCAAGAAGGACGAGAACCGTCGCAACGAAAACCGCACCCGTGACGACGATCGTCGTGGCGCTGGTGGCGAACGTCGTGGCGAAGCCCCTCGCGTTTCGATCAAGGTCAAGGTCAAGGAGAAGGAAAAAGCTCCGACTCCGCGCGCTGCACCGCGCACCACTGACGAAGAGAGCGATGGCGCGCGTCGTGGCCGTGGCGGCAAGAGCAAACTGAAGAAGCGCAACCAGCACGGCTTCCAGAGCCCGACTGGTCCGGTCATCCGTGATGTCAGCATCGGCGAGACCATCACCGTCTCCGAGCTGGCTCAGCAGATGTCGGTCAAGGCTGCCGAAGTCGTCAAGTTCATGTTCAAGCTGGGTACTCCGGTCACCATCAACCAGGTGCTTGACCAGGAGACCGCTCAGTTGGTCGCCGAAGAGCTGGGCCACAAGGTCACCCTGGTCAGCGATACCGCCCTGGAAGACTCCCTGGCCGAATCGCTGAAGTTCGAAGGTGAAGTCGAGTCCCGCGCGCCGGTCGTGACCGTCATGGGCCACGTCGACCACGGCAAGACCTCGCTGCTCGACTACATCCGTCGTGCCAAGGTCGCCGCTGGCGAAGCCGGTGGTATCACCCAGCACATCGGTGCCTACCACGTGGAAACCGACCGCGGCATGGTCACCTTCCTCGATACTCCGGGCCACGCTGCGTTTACCCAAATGCGTGCCCGCGGTGCCAAGGCGACCGACATCGTCATCCTGGTGGTGGCGGCGGACGACGGCGTGATGCCACAGACCCGTGAGGCCGTTCAGCATGCGAAAGCTGCTGGTGTTCCGCTGGTGGTCGCGGTGAACAAGATCGACAAGCCGGGTGCCGACCTCGATCGCATCCGCAACGAACTGGCCGTCGAAGGCGTGACCTCCGAGGACTGGGGTGGTGACACTCCGTTCGTCAAGGTTTCGGCGAAGATGGGTACCGGTGTCGACGAACTCCTCGAGGCCGTCCTGCTGCAGGCCGAGATTCTCGAACTGACCGCCACCCCGACCGCCCCTGGTCGTGGCGTTGTCGTCGAGTCGCGTCTGGACAAGGGCCGCGGTCCGGTAGCCACCATCCTGGTTCAGGACGGTACGCTGCGTCAGGGCGACATGGTTCTGGTTGGCTCCAACTATGGCCGCGTACGTGCCATGCTCGACGAGAACGGCAAGCCTGTGAAGGAAGCCGGCCCGTCGATCCCGGTCGAGATCCTCGGCCTGGATGGCACCCCGGAAGCCGGTGACGAGCTGTCCGTGGTCGCTGACGAGAAGAAGGCACGTGAAGTCGCCCTGTTCCGTCAAGGCAAGTACCGCGAGGTCAAGCTGGCCCGTGCTCACGCCGGCAAACTGGAAAACATCTTCGAGACCATGGGTCAGGAAGAGAAGAAGACCCTCAACATCGTCCTCAAGACCGACGTGCGCGGCTCTCTGGAAGCACTCCAGGGCTCGCTCGGCAGCCTGGGCAACGACGAAGTTCAGGTGCGTGTCATCGGTGGCGGCGTCGGTGGTATCACCGAGAGCGATGCCAACCTGGCGCTGGCTTCGAATGCAGTACTGTTCGGCTTCAACGTGCGTGCCGATGCCGGCGCGCGCAAGATCGTCGAGCAGGAAGGTCTGGATATGCGTTACTACAACGTGATCTACGACATCATCGAAGACGTCAAGAAAGCCCTGACCGGCATGCTCGGCAGCGATGTTCGCGAGAACATCCTGGGTGTCGCCGAAGTGCGTGATGTGTTCCGTTCGCCGAAGTTCGGCGCCATCGCTGGCTGTATGGTCATCGAAGGTACCGTGTACCGCAACCGTCCGATCCGCGTACTGCGCGAGGACGTTGTGATCTTCGAAGGCGAGCTGGAATCGCTGCGTCGCTTCAAGGACGACGCCGCCGAAGTGCGTAACGGCATGGAATGCGGTATCGGCGTCAAGAGCTACAACGACGTCAAGGTCGGCGACAAGATCGAAGTCTTCGAGAAAGTCCAGGTTGCCCGTACCCTGTAAGGGATGGGCGCGGCCCAGGCCCCGTCGCAAGGCGGCTGGCTGGGCCTCTGAAGGTAACGCCCGGTCAGGCACACCCGCCTGACCGGGCGTTTGCCGCTTTAAGATACAGGTAGCAAAAATGGCAAAAGAATATAGCCGTACCCAACGCATCGGCGACCAGATGCAGCGCGAGCTGGCCGAGCTGATCCGCCGTGAAGTCAAGGATCCACGTGTGGGCCTGGTGACCATCACCGCGGTCGATGTCAGTCGTGATCTCGGTCACGCCAAGGTCTTCATCACCGTGATGGGCCAGGATGACGCCGACGCCGTACCCCAGACCCTCAAGGCGCTCAACAGTGCCGCCAGTTTCCTGCGTCTGCACCTCGGGCGGGCGATGCAACTGCGCAGCGTTCCACAACTGCATTTCCACTTCGATGAAAGTGTCAGCCGGGGTGTTCACCTCTCGGCACTGATCGAACGTGCGGTGGCCGAAGATCGCCTGCACAAGGATGCCGACGAGCTGGACACCAAGGAGTAAGCGGTGGCCCAGGTCAAACGTATCCGTCGTAACGTCAGCGGTATCATCCTGCTCGACAAGCCCTTGGGGTTCACCTCCAATGCGGCGTTGCAGAAGGTCCGCTGGTTGCTCAATGCAGAAAAGGCCGGCCATACTGGCAGCCTCGACCCACTGGCCACTGGTGTTTTGCCGCTGTGCTTTGGTGAGGCGACCAAGTTTTCGCAGTACCTGCTCGATTCCGACAAGGGCTACGAAACCGTCATGCAGCTGGGGCAGACTACCAGCACCGCGGACGCCGAAGGCGAGGTGCTGCAGACCCGTGAGGTGACCGTTGGTCGCGCCGATATCGAAGCCGCGATCCCGCGTTTTCGAGGTGAAATCCGCCAGGTGCCGCCGATGTACTCGGCGCTCAAGCGTGACGGCCAGCCGCTTTACAAGTTGGCGCGTGCAGGAGAGGTAGTGGAGCGCGAGGCGCGTTCTGTTACTATTAACCGCTTGGAGTTGCTCGAGTGCGAAGGCACCCGTGCGCGCCTCTCGGTCGGCTGCAGCAAAGGCACCTATATCCGCACGTTGGTCGAGGATATCGGTGAGGTGCTGGGCTGTGGTGCCTATGTCGCAGAATTGCGTCGCACCCAGGCTGGGCCTTTCGCCCTGGCACAGACCGTGACGCTCGAGGAGCTCGAGCAGGCCCATGCCGAAGGCGGCAACGAAGCACTCGATCGCTTCCTCATGCCGTCCGACAGCGGGCTGCAGGACTGGCCGCTGGTGCTGTTGTCCGAGCACAGCGCGTTCTACTGGCTGCACGGTCAGGCAGTGCGAGCACCGGACGCGCCGCAGTTCGGCATGGTCCGGGTACAGGATCACAATGGTCGCTTCATCGGTATCGGTGAAGTGAGCGAAGACGGGCGCATTGCGCCGCGTCGGCTGATTCGGTCGGAATGACCGAAACCACAGGGCAGGGCTTCGGTCGTGCGCTGGGGAACCGAGGATGGCTGTCAGTAGGCACGGTCATACCTCTTTTTATTAATACAGGGATTCAAGTCCCTGGCCTATTGGACCCCGCTTGCGGGATCCGTTTATCAGGAGAAGCCAAATGGCCCTCAGCGTCGAAGAAAAAGCTCAGATCGTTGCCGATTACCAGCAAGCCGCCGGCGATACCGGTAGCCCGGAAGTGCAGGTTGCTCTGCTGACCGCCAACATCAACAAGCTGCAAGGCCACTTCAAGGCCAACGAAAAAGACCACCACTCCCGTCGTGGTCTCATCCGTATGGTCAACCAGCGTCGTAAGCTGCTGGATTACCTGAAGGGCAAAGACACCACTCGTTACAGCGCCCTGATCGGTCGCCTGGGCCTGCGTCGCTAATAGCGGACTGGCCAGTGGTGTGCATGGCGTGTCGCATGCTTGGGGAGCGCTGCTTGTCAGCGCTACCCTTGGACACGCCACGCGTATCTCCGAGGTTGGCAGCCTGATGCCGTCGAGCGAATTTTTCGCAAGACGCCCAGGCTCCCAGCCTCGTGTTGTATCTGGACGGTCAACGGAGTCGACACTCCCTTCCGCCCAAGAATTCGCAAGATCCCAGTTTTCCCAGTTCCCCCAAGAGCCACTGAAAAGGTAGGAAACCGTGAACCCGGTAATCAAGACGTTCCAGTTCGGTCAATCGACCGTCACTCTCGAAACGGGCCGCATTGCCCGTCAGGCCACCGGCGCCGTGCTGGTCACCGTCGACAACGATGTCACCGTGCTGGTGACCGTGGTCGGTGCCAAGCAAGCCGATCCAGGCAAGGGCTTCTTCCCGCTGTCCGTGCACTATCAGGAAAAGACCTACGCCGCTGGCAAGATCCCTGGCGGTTTCTTCAAGCGTGAAGGCCGTCCTTCCGAGAAAGAAACCCTGACCTCGCGTCTGATCGACCGTCCGATCCGCCCGCTCTTCCCTGAAGGCTTCATGAACGAAGTGCAGGTCGTCTGCACCGTGGTTTCCACCAGCAAGAAGACCGATCCGGACATCGCTGCGATGATCGGTACCTCGGCTGCCCTGGCCATCTCCGGCATTCCGTTCGAAGGCCCGATCGGCGCCGCCCGCGTTGCCTTCCATGAAAGCACCGGCTACCTGCTTAACCCGACCTACGAGCAACTGGCTGCCTCGAGCCTGGACATGGTCGTTGCCGGTACCTCCGACGCCGTACTGATGGTCGAATCGGAAGCCCAGGAGCTGACCGAAGACCAGATGCTGGGCGCCGTGCTGTTCGCCCACGACGAGTTCCAGGCTGTGATCAAGGCCGTCAAGGAACTGGCCGCCGAAGCCGGCAAACCAACCTGGGACTGGAAACCAGCCGTTGCCAACACTGCACTGTTCGACGCTATTCGCGCCGAGTTCGGTGAAGCCGTATCCCAGGGCTACACCATCACCGTCAAGGCCGACCGCTACGCGCGTCTGGGCGAGCTGCGCGACCAGGCCGTCGCCAAGTTCTCCGGTGAGGAAGGCCAGCCATCGGCGAGCGAAGTCAAAGACATCTTCGGCGAAATCGAGTACCGCACCGTTCGCGAAAACATCGTCAACGGCAAGCCGCGTATCGACGGTCGCGACACCAAGACCGTACGTCCGCTGAACATCGAAGTCGGTGTTCTGCCCAAGACCCACGGTTCGGCACTGTTCACCCGTGGTGAAACCCAGGCCCTGGTCGTTGCCACCCTCGGCACCGCCCGTGACGCCCAGCTGCTGGACACTCTCGAAGGCGAGAAGAAAGACCCCTTCATGCTGCACTACAACTTCCCGCCGTTCTCGGTAGGCGAATGTGGTCGCATGGGCGGTGCTGGCCGTCGCGAGATCGGTCACGGCCGTCTGGCTCGTCGCTCGGTTCAGGCCATGCTGCCTGCCGCTGACGTGTTCCCGTACACCATCCGCGTCGTTTCGGAAATCACCGAATCCAACGGTTCGAGCTCCATGGCTTCGGTCTGCGGTGCTTCCCTGGCTCTGATGGACGCTGGCGTTCCGATGAAAGCGCCGGTTGCCGGTATCGCCATGGGCCTGGTCAAGGAAGGCGAGAAGTTCGCGATCCTGACCGACATCCTCGGTGACGAAGACCACCTGGGCGACATGGACTTCAAGGTTGCCGGTACCGCCAAAGGCGTCACCGCGCTGCAGATGGACATCAAGATCAACGGCATCACCGAAGAGATCATGGAGATCGCCCTGGGCCAGGCCCTGGAAGCTCGCCTGAACATCCTCGGCCAGATGAACCAGATCATCGGTCAGTCGCGTACCGAGCTGTCGGCCAACGCCCCGACCATGATCGCGATGAAGATCGACACCGACAAGATCCGTGACGTCATCGGTAAAGGCGGCGCCACCATCCGCGCCATCTGTGAAGAGACCAAGGCTTCGATCGACATCGAAGACGACGGCTCGATCAAGATCTTCGGCGAAACCAAGGAAGCGGCAGATGCTGCCAAGCAGCGCATCCTGGGTATCACCGCAGAAGCCGAGATCGGCAAGATCTACGTCGGCAAGGTCGAGCGTATCGTCGACTTCGGCGCCTTCGTCAACATCCTGCCTGGCAAGGACGGTCTGGTGCACATCTCCATGCTCAGCGATGCGCGTGTAGAGAAGGTCACCGACGTGCTGAAAGAAGGCCAGGAAGTCGAAGTACTGGTACTGGACGTGGACAACCGCGGCCGTATCAAGCTGTCGATCAAGGACGTCGCCGCTGCCAAGGCATCGGGTGTCTAAGCCTTATCGGCAATGACTGAAAAAGGACCTCCTCGGAGGTCCTTTTTTATGCGCGCAGAAAAACCTGTTGGACTTGCATCTTGCATGCAGGTTTTTCGCCGGGCTTGCAAATTGCACGATTTCCCTGACAAGTGAAATGCCGTAACTCTTTGTTTTTAAAGGAATCAAGCGAAGCGGAAAAACTGGCACAGCCCCTGCAACTACCTTCATACCTGCAGCCAGGAACCACGGCGCAGATCTTTCGAATAAACAGGAGTGACCCACATGAAGAAGTTTGCCATTGCTGCCGCTACTGCTACCGCCCTGACTCTGTCGATGGCTAACGGCGCATTCGCCGCAGAGGCTACCCAAGCTCCAGTGATGCTGGCTTCCAACCAACCGGTGGCCGATGCCAAGCAAGAAACCTCGGACACCTGGATCACCACCAAGGTCAAGGCTGATCTGCTGACCGAAAAAGGCATCCCAGGCAGCGATATCAAGGTTGAAACCAGCCACGGTGTTGTCTCCCTGTCTTCGGACACGAAGGTCACCCCATCGCAGAAAGAAACCGCGGTGAACATCACCAAGAAGATCAAAGGCGTGAAAGACGTAACTGCTGAAGCGCTGAAAACCGAATAAGGATTGTCCCGCCGGTCAGAAGGATCTGGCCACCCAAAGAGAAAGCCCCGGCATCTGCCGGGGCTTTCTCTTTGCGCGTCTGAAAGTGTTCAGGGATTACTCTGCGTCCAGATGCATCGGTGTGATTACTCGCCCGTCGCTCTCGGCCTGACCCAAGGTAGTGTCGATGAAGTACACCCGGTCATCCTCCAGCTTGCCCTTGTCTACCAGGTAGTCCTTGATGCTGCTCGCCCGGTCCTGGCCGAGGTTGCGCAGCAAGGCCGCGCTTTCGGCCCAGGATTTGATCACTGCCTCGCGCAGCTTGGTGGTGCGCTCTTCGCGGCTGAGCTTTTCCCATTCTGCAGGTGGCTGCTGCTTGAGACGGGTGCGGTAGATGCCCTCGAGCATGGCCGGCTTGTCGCTGTCGTCGACCACCAGCATCGAGGCATTGGCCGGCACCTTGTCACCGCGCCGCTGCAGAATCTTGTACCAGGTCGCCTGGTATTCGCGTTCCAGACGCTGTTGGGCGATCAATGGGCCGTCGCTGCTCTGTGCGCTGGTCCCTTCGATCTCCAGGCGCAGTTCCGGCCGCTGTTGCAGGGCCGAGGCCAGTTTGTCCAGGGCCGACTGGGCCTCGCTGCTGAGATCGCTGGAGCCGGGAGCGAAGGATACGTTGCCCAGATCCTCCGAACCGCCACCGGCAATCAATCCGCCGATGAACTTGAACGGCGCCTGCGCCGCACGCAGCACCAGGTTGCGCAGGGTTTGCCAGACGATCGGCATGACGCTGAACTGCGGGTTGTTGAGATCGCCCGTGACAGGCAGCTCGATGGAGATCTTGCCCTCGGTATCCTTGAGCAACGCGACAGCGAGGCGAATAGGCAGGTCGACGGCATCGGGGCTGTCGACTTTTTCACCCAGTTGCAGTTGCTCCACCACGACCTTGTTCTCGGCCTTGAGCTGGCCCTTTGTGATCACATAGTGCAGGTCGAGATTCAGACGTCCCTTGCGGATGCGGAACCCGGCGAACTTGCCGGAGTAGGGCGTCAGGGTGGTCAGTTCGACGCGCTTGAAGCTGGTGGCGATGTCGAGGCTGGCCATCGGGTCGAACGGATTCAATGCGCCCTTGATGGTCACCGGCGCGTAGCGATCGACCTTGCCTTTGACGTCCACTTTCGCCGGGAGCGGCTTGCGGTTGTCGATGGTGCCGATCTGGCCGTTCAACTGCTGTACGGCGGTGGCGAAGTTGGGCGTCAATGTCAGGTCGGCGAAGTTGGCCGAGCCATCGTTGATATCGATCTGGCCGATTCGGATGCCCAGCGGCTTTTCATTGCTGGCTGTGGCCGGTTTCGCTTGGCTGGCGGTTGGTGCGTCAGCAGGTTGCGGGATGAGAAGGTCGTCGACACTGGTGGTGCGGTCTTCGTTGATGATGAAGCGCGCGTAGGGCTGCAACAGGGTGACCTTGTCGATCGAAAGGGCGTCGCCGTGCACATAGGACAGCCCATCGACGTTCACCTGCTGCCATTTCACGAAGTCGCGCCCCTTGATCGTGTCGAGGGTGTGCAACTGGTTGACCTGGGCCTTGCCCGCCACGCTGAAGGCCAGTGGCTCGGTGCCCTTGAGGTCGACCTTGAGATCGCTGGCGAGCATGCCGCTGCGCAGCTCCAGGCGAATGAACGGGCTGATGTAGGCCTGGGCTACGCGCAGGTCGATGTCGCGGGTACTGACGTCCAGCTTGGCGGTGACCGGTGCCAGGTTGACCTGGCCGGCAGCCTGCAGCTTGCCTTGGCGGCCCACGCCGGTGTCGAGCTTGAGCGTGAAGGGCGACTTGTTGAGGCTGTCAAAGCCTTGCATGTCCAGGTTGAGCGGCCCGACATCGAGTGCCACGGGCTCTTTCTGGCTGCGGTCGGCCAGGTGAATCATGTAGTTGCGTGCTTGAACATCCTTGAGCAGAACCTGCCAGGGTTTGCTGGGCTGCTTGGCGGCGTTTTCCTCGGGGGGCGGCGCTGCGGTGGCGGGCTCGGCCTTTTCCTTGGGGGTGGCTTTGGCGGGCTGACTGGCGAAGAGTTTCTGCCAGTCGAGCTGACCGTCACGTTCGAGGGCTGCCCAGGTTTCGAGTTTTTCGCTACGGATCTTGCCGACGGTCACCAGCTGCTTGGCCAGGTCGATGGAGGTTTCGCTGACCTCAAGGCTGGCCAGGCGCGCCAGTGGGCGGCCATCGGGCGCCTTGATGGCGAAGGGCGCGACGCGCACGGAGGCGTTATCGAGCAGCAGCTCGGTTTCCTTGGACAGGTTCAGTTTGTAGTGGGTATCGAGGCTGAGGACGCCGTCTTCCAGCACCAGCGGTACAGCATCACGTACGTAAGGCCAGAACAGCTTCATCTTGCTGTCGGTGATCTTCAGCATGCCTTCGGAGGTGATGGGCGACAGGCTCAGGTTGCCGCTCCAGTCGATACGCCCGCCATTGGGGCCGTTGGCGACCAGCGTCATGTCGGCGCTGTCGTCCGGCAAGGTGCTGAGGTTCTTCAGTTCGAGGTTCATCGAGTCATAGAGGAACTCGATGGGTTCGCTCGGGCGCAGGTCCTGGAAGTGCAGGTAGCCTTCGTTGAGCTTGATGCTGGCGATCCGCAGCGGGAACGGATCGCTCGGCGGCTCGTCCGGTTTCGGCTCGCTCGGCGGCAGCTTGAACAGCTGACTGAGGTTGAGGCTGCCGTCCTTGGCGAACAGCAGCTCGGTGCGCGGCTTGTCCAGCTCTACCGCGTCCAAGTGCAGGGCGCCGCTCCATAGGCTGTCGAGGGAGAGGTTGGCGTAGAGGCGTTCGAAGGCCACCTGCTCCTTGCCCGGCTCGCCGATCTGCAGGCCCCACAACGTCAGCTCAAGGCTGAACGGGTTGAACTCGATACGCTGCAGGTGCGCCGGCACGGTGGCGTACTGCGCCAGTTGCTGGTTGGCGATGCGCAGGCCCACACCGGGAAGAATGAAGAAGCCAAGCAGGCTGTACAGGGCCACGATGGCCAGCAAGGCGCCAATGGCGCGATTCAATCCTTTGGGCATGTGCGGCGTCGTCTGTCTCGAGCGGAGGTGCTTGGAGTATGGCACGTCAAATCAGTTCCGATACATCGGAGAACTCTTAGAGCAAGCCCATCCGCCGCCGGGCGCGATGCGCCGAACCGTCGCGCATGGCCCAGCGCAACACGGGCGCTGTACGCTCCACGCCCAGGCGCACCATGCGACGCTGCAGGGGACCTTGGTGCAGACCGAGCAGGGCGCTGGCCCAATCGGGCAGCAAGTCGATGCCCGCGTGCAGCATCAGCTTGCCCACGGGCTCTGCCAGCCGGCTGGGCGCCGGGGCTTCGAGCAGTATGCCGACCACCTCCAGGCTGCGGGCATCGCACTGCAGTTGTGGGCGCATGTGCTGCAGATAGTCGTCTACCTGACGACATGAACGCGGGACGTTGCGGGCGCCCAGGCGCTCGGCGATCAAGGCGATCTCGTCGTAGTAGGCATCCTGGTCAGCCACTGACAGCCGTGGGTTGCAGTAGCGCAGGTGGGCGGCGAGAAAACTGCTGACCTCCGCCACGTGCACCCAGGTCAGCAGGTCCGGGTCGCTGGCCGCGTAATGGCGTCCGTCGGGAGCGGTGCCGACCACCTTGAGGTGGATGCTGCGGACCTTGTCGATCAACCATTCGGCATCTCGCGTCGAGCCGAAGGTCGTACCGGAGATGAACTGACTGGTGCGGCGCAGACGGCCGAGCAGGTCTTCGCGAAAATTCGAGTGATCCCAGACCCCGGCCAGTGCCAGTGGATGCAGCAGTTGCAGCATCAATGCGCTGATGCCGCCGATCAGCATGCTGGGGAAATCACCATGTACTTGCCAGCTGACGCTTTGCGGGCCGAACAGGCCCGGGTCACCCTTGGGGGACTCCAGGTCGAGCTGGCCGAGGGCCAGCCCGGTGAGGCTCATGACCTGGGTTTCGATGCGGCGACGTAAGGCTTCCATGGCGACCTGTACTGGCCGCCTGGCGGCCGTCTAGTGGTTGAGGCGTGTGTCGATGAGGCCCTGGACCACGCTGGGGTCTGCGAGGGTCGAGGTATCGCCGAGGTTGTCCAGCTCGTTGCAGGCGATCTTGCGCAGTATACGCCGCATGATCTTGCCGGAGCGGGTCTTGGGCAAGGCCGGTGCCCACTGGATCAGCTCGGGTTTGGCGAAGCTGCCGATCTCCTTACTGACCAGCGCCAGCAGCTCGGCCTTGAGCGCATCGTCCGCGGTGATGCCATTCATCGTGGTGACGAAGGCATACACGCCCTGGCCCTTGAGGTCGTGGGGGTAGCCGACCACCGCAGCTTCGGCGACCTTGTCGTGCAGGACTAGCGCACTCTCCACCTCGGCGGTGCCGATGCGATGGCCGGATACGTTGATCACATCGTCGATACGCCCGGTGATCCAGTAGTCGCCGTCAGCATCGCGGCGTGCGCCATCGCCGGTGAAGTAGTAGCCGGGCATGGGTTTGAAGTAGGTATCGACCATACGCTGGTGATCACCATAGACGCTACGGATCTGCCCTGGCCAACTGGCCTTGATCGCCAGCAGCCCGGCACCAGGGCCTTCGATCGGTTTGCCTTTTTCGTCCAGCAGCACCGGTTGTACACCGAACATCGGTTGCGTGGCACAGCCGGGCTTCAGCCGTGGTGTGCCGGGCAGAGGGGTGAGCATGATGCCGCCGGTCTCGGTCTGCCACCAGGTGTCGACGATGGGGCAGCGCTTTTGCCCCACGGCTTCGAAATACCATTCCCAGGCTTCAGGGTTGATCGGCTCGCCGACGCTGCCGAGCAGCCGCAGGCTCTTGCGCGAGGTACCCTGCAACGGTGCGTTGCCTTCGCGCATCAAGGCGCGCAGGGCCGTGGGCGCGGTGTAGAAGATGTTCACCTGATGCTTGTCGACCACCTGCCAGAAACGCGAGATATCCGGGTAGTTGGGCACGCCTTCGAACATCAGCGAGATGGCACCGTTGGCCAGCGGGCCATAGACGATGTAGCTGTGGCCCGTGACCCAGCCGACGTCGGCGGTGCACCAGAAGACTTCGCCGTCGCGGTAGTCGAACACCACCTTGAACGTCATCGTTGCCTGCAACAGGTAGCCCGCCGTGCTGTGCAGCACGCCCTTGGGTTTGCCAGTGCTGCCTGAGGTGTAGAGGATGAACAACGGGTCTTCGGCGGCCATCGGTTCGGGGGCGCAGTCGTCGCCGGCGTGCTCGGTGGCTTCGTGGTACCAGAGGTCGCGTCCTTCGCTCCAGGCCACATCGCCCCCGGTGCGCTTGACCACCAGCACACTGCTGACATCCGGGCAATTGGCCAGGGCCTTGTCGACGTTCTGCTTGAGCGGGATACGCTTGCCGCCGCGCACGCCCTCGTCGGCAGTGATCACCGTGCGGCAGTCGGCATCAAGGATGCGGTCGCGCAGGGCATCGGGGGAGAAACCGCCGAACACCACCGAGTGAATGGCGCCGATCCGCGTGCAGGCGAGCATGGCGTAGGCGGCTTCGGGGATCATCGGCATGTAGATGCAGACCCGGTCGCCTTTCTTCACGCCGCGGGCCTTCAGGGCGTTGGCCAGGCGGCAGACCTCGCGATGCAGCTCGCGGTAGGTGATCGGTCTGGCGTCTTTCGGGTCGTCGCCTTCCCAGAGCAGGGCGGTCTGGTCGCCACGTTTGTCGAGATGGCGGTCGATGCAGTTGTAACTGACGTTGAGCTGGGCGCCATCGAACCAGCGTGCGGTGCCGGTCTTGAGGTCGCACTGTTGCACGCTCGACCAGGGCTTGATCCAGTCCAGGCGTTTGGCCTGCTCGGCCCAGAAGGTATCGGGGTCGTCCACCGACTGGCGGTAGAGGCGGCGGTAATCTGCGTCGGAGAGTTCGGCGGCCTGGCTGACAGACAGGGCCTGGGGGTAGTCGCGGATATCGAACATGGCGGGTGGTCCTGCTCTTGTCGGAGGGACTTCAACGGCTATTCGATGGACAGTGTAGCTGGAACTGTTGTTCAACCTGCGCTGGCCTCTTCGCGGGCGAGCCCGCTCCTACAGAGGGCCTGTAGGAGCGGGCTCGCCCGCGAATGCAGCGTTCAGGTCAGCCGCGATGACGGCCGCGGAAGTAGTTGATCAGCCCTTGGGTCGAGCCATCTTCGGCGCTGTCTTCCAGGCTGCCGACCAGACGCTGGTAGACGCCCTTGCCCAGCTCCTTGCCCAGCTCCACGCCCCACTGGTCGAAGGCGTTGATGCCCCAGACCACGCTCTGCACGAAGACCTTGTGCTCGTACATCGCCACCAGCGCGCCGAGGCGGCGTGGGCTGATGCGCTCGACCACCAGGGTGTTGCTCGGGCGGTTGCCCGGAATCACCTTGTGCGGTGCCAGCTTTTCGACATCTGCTTCGTTCAGGCCTTTGGCGCGCAGCTCGGTCTCGGCTTCCTCGCGAGTCTTGCCGAGCATCAGCGCCTGGCTCTGCGACAGGCAGTTGGCATACAGCCACTGGTGATGGTCGGCCACCGGGTTGAAGCTCACCACCGGCACGATGAAGTCGGCCGGAATCATCTGGGTGCCTTGATGCAACAACTGGTGATAGGCGTGCTGACCGTTGCAGCCAACGCCACCCCAGATCACCGGGCCGGTCTCGGTTTTCACCGGGGAACCGTCGGTCAAAACGCTCTTGCCGTTGGACTCCATGTCCAGCTGTTGCAGGTGCTTGGTGATGTTACGCAGGTAGTGGTCATACGGCAGGATCGCGTGGCTGCTGGCATTCCAGAAGTTGCCGTACCAAACGCCGAGCAGGGCCAGCAGGACCGGCATGTTCTTTTCGAACGGCGCGGTCTGGAAATGCTGGTCCATGGTATAGGCGCCGGACAGCAGCTCCTTGAAGTTGGCAGTACCGATGGCCAGGGCGATCGGCAGGCCAATGGCCGACCACAGCGAATAGCGCCCGCCCACCCAATCCCACATCGGGAAGATGTTTTCTTCACGAATGCCGAAGGCCACGGCGGCGGCCTTGTTGCTGGAGACTGCGATGAAGTGGCGATAGAGCTCGGCTTCCGAGCCGCCCTGGGCCAGGTACCAGGTGCGTGCCGCCATGGCGTTCTTCAGGGTTTCGAGGGTGTTGAACGACTTCGACGAAACGATGAACAGGGTGGTTTCGGCGCGCAGGTTGGCTGACAGCTCGTGGAACTCGCTGCCGTCGATGTTGGCCAGGTAATGGCAGCGCACGCCGCGCTGGGCGTAGGGCAGCAGGGCCTCGGAGACCAGTTCGGGGCCGAGGAAGGAGCCGCCGATGCCGATGTTGACCACGTCGGTGATCGGCTTTTCGCTGTAGCCGCGCCATAGGCCGTCGTGGATGCGGCCGACCAGTTCGGTGATCTGGTTGAGAACCTTGTGCACTTCGGGCATCACGTTGACGCCCCCCACGCTGAGCTTGTCGCCAACCGGGCGGCGCAGGGCGGTGTGCAGTACCGGACGGCCTTCGGAGCCGTTGATGATCTCGCCGCTGAACATCGACTTGATCGCATCAGCCAGGCCGACTTCCTGGGCCAGTTCGACCAGCAGTTCGCGGGTCTTTTCGTTGATCAGGTTCTTCGAGTAATCGAGAAAAAGGCCGCAGCTGCTGAGCGAGAATTGCTCGAAGCGCTTGGGATCGGCGGAGAAGGCGTCGCGCATGCTGAATCCCTGCATGGCATCGCGGTGCTGCTGGAGCGCCTGCCAGGCGGGCAGGGCCGTCACATCGTGGGGAGTGCGGTAATACGCCATTGCGGATGGTTTCCTTGGGGCATGGTCAGGCTTTGACACTGGCAGTCTTTGCCAGTTGCAGGAGAGGCCCATTATAGGCATTGGCCAGGCGGCGGGAATGGGCAGGGGCAGGAGGAGGATGAAATTTTTGCGGGGTTTCGGGACAAGGTAAGACAGTTGCGGCCTCCTCGCACGTAGTGCTGCGAAGAGGCCGGTCTGGATTACGCCGAAGGCTCGTCCAGATGCAGGTAGAGGTTGTCGATCAACCGCGTGCTTCCCTGATACGCCGCCCCCAGAATCACCAGGTCGCGATCGTCCGGTTGCGCAGGCTTCAGGGTCAGTGCATGACGCACTTCCAGGTAGTCCGGGCGGAACCCGGCGGCCACCAGTTTGGCCTGGCCCTCGTCGAGCAATGCCGCGAAGTCGCGTCGCCCGCGACGAATACCATCGGCCAGTTGGCCCAGCGCCTGGTACAGCGCAGGTGCTGCAGCGCGTTGCTCAGCGTTGAGATAACCGTTGCGCGAAGACAGTGCCAATCCGTCTTCAGCCCGCACGGTCGGCTCACCGATGATCTGAATTGGCATGTTCAGGTCACGCACCATGGCGCGGATGACCGCCAGCTGCTGGTAGTCTTTTTCGCCAAACACGGCCAGATCTGGCTGGACCATGTTGAACAGCTTGCTGACCACCGTCGCCACACCCTCGAAGTGCCCTGGGCGGCTGGCGCCGCACAGGCCTTCGGACAGTTGTGGCACGCTCACCCGCGTCTGCACGGTCATGCCGTCGGGGTACATCTCTTCGACCGTGGGCGCGAACAGCAGATGGCAACCGGCCTGCAACAGGGTTTCCTGGTCGGCGGCGAGGGTGCGTGGGTATTTGTCGAGGTCTTCGCCTGCGCCGAACTGCAGCGGGTTGACGAAGATGCTGGCCACCACGAAGTCGGCGCGCTGGGCAGCCTTGGTCACCAGCGCGGCATGGCCGCTGTGCAGGTTGCCCATGGTCGGGACGAAGGCGATACGCTTGCCTTCGCCACGGGCGCGCGCTACGGCGGCGCGCAGTTCGCGGACAGTCTTGACGGTATTCATGCGCTGAACCCGTGCTCAGGTGCTGGGAAGCTCACGTCCTTGACCTGCTTGACGTAGGCAGCCAGGGCGCTCTGGATATCGGGCTGGCCAGCCATGAAGTTCTTCACGAATTTCGGCACGCGGCCGCTGAGCGACAGGCCCAGCATGTCGTGCAGCACCAGTACCTGACCGTCGGTACCACTGCCGGCACCGATACCGATTACTGGAATGCTCACCGCCTGGGAAATCTCCGTGGCCAGCTCGCTGGGCACGCATTCGAGCAGCAGCATGGCGGCGCCAGCCTGCTCGAGGGCGATGGCATCGGCGCGCATCTGTTGCGCCTGGCCTTCCTGGCGCCCCTGGACCTTGTAGCCACCGAGCACGTTGACGGTCTGCGGGGTCAGGCCCATGTGCGCGCACACCGGCACGCCGCGGTCGGCCAGCAGACGGATGGTTTCGCCCAGCCAGGCGGCACCTTCGACCTTGATCATGTGCGCACCGGCGCGCATCAGCTTGGCGCAGTTGGCGAACGACTGCTCGAGCGTGGCATGGGCCATGAAGGGCAGGTCGGCCAGGATCAGCGCACCGTCGTTGCCGCGTTTGACGCAGGCGGTGTGGTAGGCCATGTCGTCGGTGGTGACGGGCAGGGTGCTGTCATGGCCCTGCAGGACCATGCCGAGCGAATCGCCAACCAGCAGCACCTCGACGCCGGCCTGGCTGGCGGCCTTGGCGAAGGTGGCGTCATAGCAGGTCAGCATGGTGATTTTCTCACCCTTGGCCTTCAGGCCATGCAGGGTGGTCAGGGTTACTTCAGGCATGTAGCGAAATCCTCGTTCAGGCGCTGTGAAAAACGACTGCGTACAACGCGTGTATTCATCTTCCGGAGCGGCACATCATCGTGCGTGATGTTCGGTCACAGGGCTGTCCGGGCCTAAATGGGTGTGATGCGGCATACGGGCGCCGCGGGACGCCTATAGTCGTGAGCGATGGGGGGGAAGTCAATCACCCTGTTACCGCATTGTTACGATCAGGGTGTTACTGGCGTTACCGATGGCTGAAGCGCCCGGATTACAAGCGTTCCAGCCCGACGAACGGGCAGTCCTGGAGCAGTTGCGCGAGGCTGCGACCGTCTGCCAGATGGAAGTCGTCAGGGACCAGTTCGGCCAGTGGATAAAGCACGAAGGGGCGGGCATGCAGGTGGTAATGCGGCACTTTCAGGCGTGGCACATCGATGAGCTGATCGCCGAACAGCAGTACATCCAGGTCGAGTGTGCGCGGCCCCCAGCGCTCCTTGCGCACCCGACCCTGGTCGTTCTCGATACCCTGCAGGGCATCGAGCAACGCCAGCGGTGCCAGCTCGGTGTCGAGGGCAGCGACCGCATTGGTGTAGCGCGGCTGGCCGGGCAGCAGGGAGTCACTGGTGTACAACGACGAAGTGGCCACCAGGCGCGTCCCGGCGATCTGATCCAGCGCCTGGAGGGCGCTGCGCAGTTGCTCGGCGGGGGCGTCGAGGTTGCTGCCCAGGCCAATATAGGCGCGTACCGGCATGCTCAGTCGAAGGCCTCGTCGCCACCACCGCTCTTGCGCTTGCTGTTGCTGCGCTTGCGTTTGCGCGGGGCTGGCCCCGAGCCTTCGTCACGGCTACCCAGCTCGCGGATCATGTCGCGGCGTTCGCTGTCGTGGGCGTCCTGGTAGTCGGTCCACCATTGGCCCAGATCATCGGTTTCTTCGCCGGCACTTTCGCGCAGCAGCAGGAAGTCGTAGCCGGCGCGGAAGCGCGGGTTGTCCAGCAGCATGTCGGCACGTTTGCCGCTGCGCCGTGGCAGGCGTTCCTGCATGTCCCAGATTTCGCGGATCGGCAGGGTGAAGCGCTTGGGAATAGCAATGCGCTGGCACTGTTCGGCGATCAGGTCGTGGGCGGCTTCGTTCATCGCCGGGATCGGCGGTACGCCCTGGCTTTGCAGGTACAGTGCGCGTGCCGGCAGGGCAGGCCACAGCAGTGCGGCGAACAGGAAGGCCGGGGTCACCGGTTTGCCCTGCTTGACGCGCAGGTCGGTGTTGGCCAGAGCCTGGCTGATCAGGGTGTGTGTGTAGGTCGGGCGCTCATCCAGGGCATGGGCGCTGGCCGGGAACAGGGGCTCGAACAGGTCCAGGTCGACCAGCATCTCGAAGGCGATTGCCCCCTGGCCCGACAGGAACAGCTTGAGCACTTCCTCGAACAGGCGCGCCGGCGGGATTTCGCGCAGCAGCTTGGCCAATTCGCGGATTGGCTGGACGGTGTGCTTCTCGATGCCGAAGTCGAGCTTGGCGGCGAAACGCACCGCGCGCAGCATGCGCACCGGGTCTTCCTGGTAGCGGTGGGTCGGGTTGCCGATCAGGCGCAGCAGGCGATTGCGAATGTCGTGGACGCCATTGGCATAGTCCAGGATGCGCTCGCTGACCGGATCGTAGTACAGGGCGTTGATGGTGAAGTCGCGACGCTGGGCGTCGTCTTCGAGGGTGCCGTAGACGTTGTCGCGCAGGATTCGCCCGTTGGCGTTGTGCGACGAACGGTGGCTGTCCCCCTGGTCATCTTCGCTGTGATGGGCGCGGAAGGTGGCGACTTCGATGATTTCGCGGCCGAAATGGATGTGGACCAGCTTGAAGCGCCGGCCAATGATCCTGGCATTGCGGAACTCGGCACGCACCTGTTCGGGCGTGGCGCTGGTGGCGACGTCAAAATCCTTGGGGGTAATGCCCAGCAGGAGGTCGCGCACGCAGCCGCCGACCAGGTAGGCCTGGTAGCCGGCGCCCTGCAGGCGCTCGACGATGCTCACGGCGTGGCGGCTGAACTGGCTGCGTTGCAGCGAGTGCTGGCTCTTGTTGATCACTTCAGGCGTGGTGCGCCTGTGGTGCTGACCACTGATGGGAGGACGGAACGACTGGAACAGCTTCTTCAGCATGGGATGCACTGTTTGAAGGAATGTTCGGCCAAGACTAGGAGAATGGCCGCATGATGGCGGGGGATTCTAGCATTTACTGGCGGAATGGTGTAGGCGGTGCCGAAAGGCGATTAAGGCGGGGAGAAACGACATGGGGAGCCTAAGCTCCCCATCAAGTCGTTGCGTGCTCTTATTGTTTTTTTATCGGGCTTCTTGTTTTTGTTGAGTGCCCTGTCCACACAGCTTGAAGCGTGTGGACGACCCCAAATCCAGGGGTGAAGAGCAAACGGATTGCTTTGGTCGCTGATGCTATGCTGATCAATCGATCCAACCAGTTCAGGCGCTGCTTTAGTGCAGTTTTTGTTGTTCTCTGCCTGGTTGTGGGGCAAGCCCCAAACACAACTCCTCTCCAAAAGAATCAGTTAGCTGCGCCTCCGCCGTCTTGTTCTTGTTATGCGTGAGCCGTTTCGTCTTGTTCTTATTCTGAGTAGCAGTGCTTGTTATTGTTCTTGTACGAAAGATATAGCAGGTGGCGTGCCAACTTTTTCAAATCCAATGAAATCAAGGGGTTGCGTATTTTCGGTCAGCCCGAAAGGCGGGGGAATGTAGAAATTTCGTTACCGTATGCCTCGGTTTGTTACGTCGCGGGCGGCTGAGGTAACAGATTTTTCATGGTAACCGGGTGTTACCGGCTGACGAGGGGGCAGGTGTCATCGGGGGGCTGGCCCCTGAACGCAAAGCGCCGACCCAGGGTCGGCGCTGTAGAGCTGTGGACGTATCAGTTCTCGCTGGCGACGTTGCTCTTGCGCCGCGGAATCCCCAGGCGCTGGCGACGCTCCCACAGGCACTTGCGGCTCACACCCAGCTTGCGGGCCAGCTCCGTCTCGGTCATGTGGTCCTGGTGTTCGAGGACGAAGTGCTGGAAGTAATCCTCCAGCGACAAGTCTTCTGTCGGCTCGTGGCTGGCGTTGTTACCACCGACACCTGCGACCACCGGCAGGCTGTCGAGCAGGTCGTCGTCTTCAAGGCCGCTCAGTTCGATGTCGATGCCCAGCAGGTCGGCGGATATTTCCGGGCTTTCGCTGAGAATGACCGCGCGCTCGACGGCATTCTCCAGCTCACGGACGTTACCCGGCCAGCTGTAATGGCGGATGGCTTGCTCGGCATCGCTGGAGAAATGCAGGTCGTCACGGCCGATGCGTGCGCTCTGTCGGGCGAGGAAGGCATTGGCAATCTCGTTGACGTCGCTACCGCGCTCGCGCAAGGCGGGCAGTTTCAAGGCGATGACGTGCAGACGGTAATAAAGGTCTTCGCGGAACTGGCCGGACTTGGCCAGGTTCTTCAGGTCACGGTGGGTCGCGGCGATCAGGCGCACATCGACCTTTTGCGACTGTACCGAGCCGACCCGGCGGATCTCGCCTTCCTGCAGCACACGCAGCAGTCGAGCCTGGGCCTCCAACGGCAATTCACCGATCTCGTCCAGGAACAGGGTGCCGCCGTCCGCTGCCTCGACCAGGCCGGCACGGCCAGCGCTGGCGCCGGTGAAGGCACCTTTCTCATGGCCGAACAGCTCGGATTCGATCAGCGTTTCCGGGATGGCCGCGCAGTTCACCGAGATCATCGGTGCCTTGGCGCGTCGCGAGAGGTTGTGCAGGGCACGGGCGACCAGCTCCTTGCCGGTACCGGACTCGCCCTGGATCAGGACATTGGAGTCGGTAGGGGCGACCTTGCGGATCTTGCTGTACAGGTCCTGCATAGGGGGGCAGGAACCGATGATGCCGATCTCGCCGTTGGCCGAGGCGCCGGTCTGCTTTTCAGCCCCTGGTGCTTTGCCGTTGCTGCGCACGTCGGCCGTGGCCGCAGTGGCGACCGGGGCATTCTGCCGGTCGCGCAGGATGCGCGCGACAGCCTGGAGCATCTCGTCATGGTCGAAAGGCTTGGCGATGTAGTCCACCGCACCCATTTTCATCGAGTCGACCGCCGAGCGCAGGCTGGCGTAGCTGGTCATGATCAGCACCGGCGTGCCCTGGCCGAGCTTGATCAGCTCGGTGCCCGGTGCCCCGGGCAGGCGCAGGTCGCTGACGATCAGGTCGAAGGTGGCAATGCTGAAGCGTTCCTGGGCTTCCTGCACCGAGCCGGCTTCGCTGACCTGGTACTGGTTTCGCTCGAGCAGACGACGCAGGGCCGAACGGATGATGGTTTCGTCTTCGACGATCAGAATGTGCGGCATTGATTCAATTCTCTCGACGGTCTCGAATTTCAGGGGACGTCGCTACGACATGCCGGGGCAGGGTCACGCGGATCCGTGTGCCACGTTGCCGATCGAGATCGGCCGGGCTGTCGATGGTGATTTGCCCATAATGCTCTTCCACGATGGAATAGACCAGAGCGAGCCCCAGTCCGGTTCCCTCGCCAGGGTCCTTGGTGGTGAAGAAGGGCTCGAACAGGCGATCCATGATGTTCTTCGGAATACCGCTGCCCTCGTCTTCGACGATAAGGTCGACGGTATGCTCGCTCGCTTCGCTGCGCACACGCACGGCGCTGCCGGGTGGCGAGGCGTCGCGGGCGTTGGACAACAGGTTGATCAGCACCTGGGCCAGGCGTTGCGGGTCACCCTCGGCCCAGTGGTCCGGGTCGCAAAGGTTGAAGAACTGTACTTCGAAATTGCGCCGATTCAACGCCAGCAGACCGATGGCATCCTGCGCGACCTCGGCCAGCGACACGGGCTCTTCGGTATTCTGGTGGCTGCCACCTGCGTGGGCGAAGCTCATCAGCGACTGTACGATGCGCGAGACACGCTTGGTCTGTTCGAGGATCTGGCTCGACAGCTCGATGATCTCGCCGTCGCCTTCGCGTTCCTCGCGCAGGTTCTGCGCCAGGCAAGCGATGCCGGTGATCGGGTTGCCGATCTCGTGGGCCACGCCCGCAGCCAGGCGGCCGATACTGGCCAGGCGCTCGGAGTGCACCAGCTTCTCTTCGAGGGCCTGGGTCTCGGTGAGGTCTTCGACAAGCAGCACCAGGCCGCTGTTACCCGGTGCCAGCGGCTCGTCGATGGCCGCCTTGTGCAGGTTGAGCCAGCGCGGCTGGCCATCGAGGGCCAGGCGTTGCTTGTGCAGGTGCTCGTCGGGAAGGTCGATGAAGCCTTGCAGCAACCCGCGCCAAGGTTCGGCGATGGTCACCAGGCGCGAACCGACAACGTGCTTGGCGGCGATGCCGGTCAGCTCCTCCATGGCCCGGTTCCACATCAGGATTTCCTGGTCCTTGGCCAGCGAGCAGACACCCATGGGCAATTCCTGCAGCGTCTGCCGGTGGTAGCGGCGCAGCGCATCGAGCTCGGCGGCAAGGCCGGTCAGGCGCGAGTGGTAGTCCTCGAGACGACTTTCGATGAAGTGAATGTCTTCGGTGACGTAGTTCTCGTTACCGGACTTGTAGGGCAGGAAAGTCTCGACCATGTCCTGGGCTACGCTGGGGCCCATCAGCCCCGAGAGGTTGGCCTCGATGCGGTCACGCAGGCGACGCAGGGCGTAGGGGCGGCGTTCGTCGAAGGGCAGGTAGAGGTCGCGCAGGGCTTGCTCGACTTCTTTCTGCGCGGCCTTGGCGCCCAGTGGCTTGGCCAGTTGGGTAGCGAACTCCTGGGGTGAGGCCGCATGCAGTTCGCGACGTTGCGGGCGGCGCACATTGTCCACTGCGCAGGCCTCGGCGGCGCTGACCTCCTCGCTGCTGGCGTTGGTGAACAGCGAGATCAGGGTGAACAGCAGCACGTTGGCCGCCAGCGAGGCGATGGCCGCCATGTGCCAGCTGGTGTCGTCCAGCACGTAGATCATGTTCAGCAGCGGGATGTAGAAGCCCTGCACATTGCCCAGCAGCGGCAGCAGCATGGTGACCATCCACACCAGTGTGCCGGCCAGCAGGCCGGCGATGAAGCCGCGTCGATTGGCGGTTGGCCAGTACAGTACCGAAAGCACACCCGGCAGGAACTGCAGCGTGGCGACGAAGGCGACGATGCCCAGGTTGGCCAGGCTCTGGTGGGTATTCTGGGTCAGGTAGAAGACGAAGCCTGCGGTGATGATCGCGACGATCAACGCGCGGCGCGTCCATTTCAGCCAGCGGTAGATGTTGCCTTCGGCAGGGGGCTGGTAGAGCGGCAGCACCAGGTGGTTGAGGGCCATGCCCGAGAGCGCCAGGGTGGTGACGATGATCAGGCCGCTGGCCGCTGACAGACCGCCGACGTAGGCGAGCAAGGCCAGTGCCTCGTTGTTGGCGGCGATGCCCAGGCCCAGGGTGAAGTATTCCGGGTTGGTGCTTGCACCCAGGCGCAGGCCAGCCCATAGCACCAGCGGCACCGCCAGGCTCATCAGCAGCAGGAACAGCGGCAGGCCCCAGCTGGCGCTGACCAGCGAGCGCGGGCTGAGGTTCTCGGTGAAGGCCATGTGGTACATGTGCGGCATGACGATCGCCGAGGCGAAGAACACCAGCAGCAGCGTGCGCCATGGTCCCTCCTGCAACGGCGTGTGCAGCGCGGCCAGTGCTGTCTGGTTCTGCAGCAGCCAGACTTCCAGCTCGTGCGGACCACCGAACACCCCATACAAGGCGTACAGGCCGATGCCGCCCAAGGCCAGCAGCTTGATCACCGACTCGAAGGCGATGGCGAACACAAGGCCTTCGTGCTTCTCGCGGGTGGCGATATGGCGTGAGCCGAAGAAAATGGTGAAGAGAATGATCAGCACGCAGAAGGCGAAGGCCACGCGCGCCTTGACTGGCTCGCCGGTCAGGATGCTGATGGAATCGGCCACCGCCTGGATCTGCAGGGCCAGCAACGGCAATACGCCGATCAGCATGATCACCGTAGTCAGGGCACCGGCCCAGGTGCTGCGGAAACGGAACGCCAGCAGGTCGGCCAGCGAGGAGAGCTGGTAGGTGCGGGTGATCTTGAGAATCGGGTAGAGCAGCACCGGTGCCAGCAGGAAGGCGCCGGACACGCCCAGGTAACAGGCGAGGAAGCCGTAGCCGTACTGGTAGGCAAGGCCTACCGAACCATAGAACGCCCAGGCACTGGCATAGACGCCCAGCGACAGGGTGTAGGTCAGGGGGTGGCGGATGACCGAGCGCGGGATCAACCCGCGTTCGCTGACCCAGGCCACGCCGAACAGCACCAGCAGGTAGGCGGCGCTGATCAGGATCATCTGGGTAAGGCTAAAGCTCATCGGCATCTCGTTGGCTCTGCAGGATGAAGGTGACGACGATCAGGATCAGCCAGAGCAGATACGGGCGGTACCAGGCTCCGGTCGGTTCGATCCACCAGTCCATGATGGCCGGGGAGAACAGATAGATCCCCACGACCAGAAGCAGGACCAAGCGATAGATATACATGCGGGCCTCGATGGCAGGGCGCTGCGGATTTGAGCTTCTTATTATTGGCGCAAATGGCCGGGGCGATGCTAGCGGGATTCTGGGGTGTTCGCCAAGAGTTTGAATTTGTTGGGGTTTTGAATCGTGCAGAGTTTGCCTCGCGAGAGGGCCGGCCGCGTCAGCGCAGATCTGCTTCCGGCACCGTCAACCGCCGCGCAATCCCCTCAGGTTTCCACTGCCTGCGCGCCACCGCCAGTACCTCTGCCGCACTGGCGCCTTCCAGCGCCGGGTCACTTGCCTGCCCCAGTGCCCGTAACGCGCGCAGCAGCAACGGTGTAGCCTGGTCCGCCTGCAGCGGTGGTGAACGGTACGATTTGCCCAGCTTGTGTCCATCAGGCTGCACGATCAGCGGAATGTGCAGGTAGCGCGGTTGCGAGAACCCCAGTAGTTCCTGCAGGTACAGCTGGCGCGGGGTGTTGTCGAGCAGATCGGCGCCGCGCACGATGTCGGTCACGCCTTGCCAGGCATCGTCCAGCACCACTGCCAGTTGATAGGCATACAGCCCGTCGCGGCGCTGGATGACGAAATCCCCCACCTCGCGTCCAAGGTGCTGCTGGTATTCCCCCTGTACGCGGTCGTTGAAGCGGTAGAGCAGTTCGGGCACCCGAATACGGATGGCGGCATTTTCGCGGGCATGGCCAGCGTTGCGGCAGAAACCGGGATAGATGCCGCCATACCCTTCCAACTGCTTGCGCGAACAGGTGCAGGCGTAGGCCAGGCCCATGCTGAACAGGCGATCGACCACCGTGGCGTAGGCCTCATGACGCTGGCTCTGGAACACCACTTCGCCATCCCACTCCAAGCCGTAACGTTCGAGGGTCTGCAGGATGGCGTCACGGGCACCGGGCATTTCCCGGGGCGGATCGGTGTCCTCCATACGCAGCAGCCAGCGCCCATCGACGGCGCGGGCATCGAGCCAGGAGGCGAGGGCGGCGACCAGCGAGCCGAAATGCAGGAAGCCACTGGGGGTGGGGGCAAATCGCCCGATATAGCGGGAGTCGTTCATGGATGTGCTGGGCATATAAATGAAACGGGGCGCTCGATGCGCCCCGTTCGAAGGGAAGAAGGATCAGCCTTTGCCGACCGTCTTTTCCTTTTTCTCGGCAATTTCCTTGCAGTCGAAGCACAGGTCTGCGGTAGGACGGGCTTCCAGTCGGCGCAGGCCGATCTCGATGCCGCAGGAGTCGCACCAGCCGTATTCCTGGTCCTGGATCTTCTGCAAGGTCTTGTCGATCTTCTTGATCAGCTTGCGCTCACGGTCGCGGTTACGCAGCTCCAGAGCGAACTCTTCTTCCTGGCTCGCGCGGTCCGCAGGGTCCGGGAAGTTGGCTGCTTCGTCCTTCATGTGGTCTACGGTACGGTCCACACTGGCCATCAGCTCGCCTTTCCAGGCATTGAGGAGCTTGGTGAAGTGCTTGCGCATGGGCTCACCCATGTACTCCTCACCCTTGGTTTCTTTATAGGGCTCGACACCGTACATGGTCTGACCGGTTTTTTGCTTTTCTACGGTGGACATGAATAGACCGCCTCTCACTCATCTGATCCAATGCGCAGGATGCTCCATCTCCGGCGACCGCCGGCCCTGCGACTGCGAGCCGCCGAACTTACCAGATAGATCGGGGGTGCGCTACCCCGCCCGATCCGAGGTATTGACAGCAGCCCGCGTCGCCCGTTCGGTGTTTCTCGACAGTAGAATCACCAGTTTAGACCCAATTGAGAGAAGGTCATGGCCCACTCCTACAGTGCGCGCAGCCGCGCCATCGAACCCTTCCATGTCATGGCGCTGCTGGCGCGTGCCAACGAGCTGCAGGCGGCTGGCCATGATGTGATCCACCTGGAGATCGGCGAGCCGGACTTCACTACGGCCGCGCCGATCGTCGAGGCCGGGCAGGCCGCGCTCGCTGCAGGGCATACCCGCTACACCGCCGCCCGTGGCCTGCCGGCGCTGCGCGAGGCCATCGCGGGCTTCTACGGCCAGCGTTATGGCCTGTCGGTGGATCCCGAGCGCATCCTCGTGACGCCAGGGGGTTCCGGTGCGCTGCTGCTGGCCAGCAGCCTGCTGGTGGATCCGGGCAAGCATTGGCTGCTGGCCGACCCGGGCTACCCGTGCAACCGCCATTTCCTGCGCCTGGTCGAAGGCGGCGCGCAACTGGTACCGGTGGGGCCGGAGGTGAATTACCAGCTCACCGCCGACCTGGTCGACCGGCACTGGGACAAGGATACCGTGGGTGCGCTGGTGGCTTCGCCCGCCAACCCGACCGGCACGGTGCTTGACCGTGAGGCGCTGGCCAGCTTGTCCCGGGCCACCCGTGAGCATCATGGGCACCTGGTGGTGGACGAGATCTACCATGGCCTGACCTACGGTATGGACGCGCCGAGCGTGCTGGAGGTGGATGATGACGCCTTCGTCCTGAATAGTTTTTCCAAGTATTTCGGCATGACCGGCTGGCGTCTCGGCTGGCTGGTGGCGCCGCCTTCGGCCGTGGCCGACCTGGAAAAGCTGGCACAGAACCTCTACATCAGTGCACCGAGCATGGCCCAGCATGCTGCGCTGGCGTGCTTCGAGCCCGGCACCCTGGCCATTTTCGAAGAGCGCCGCGCCGAGTTCGCCCGGCGCCGCGACTACCTGCTACCCGCCTTGCGCGAGCTCGGTTTCGGCATTGCCGTGGAACCGCAGGGCGCCTTCTATCTATATGCCGACATCAGTGCTTTCGGCGGCGATGCCTTCGCCTTCTGCCGGCATTTCCTGGAAACCGAGCACCTGGCCTTCACGCCCGGGCTGGACTTCGGCCGTCACCAGGCCGGGCATCACGTACGCTTTGCCTACACCCAGAGCCTGGCGCGCCTGGAAGAAGCGGTGCAGCGCATTGCTCGTGGCCTGCGGAGCTGGCAACCCTGATGCTGTTTTTTCCTGAACTCGAACAGGCGCGTCTGTTGCGCCGCTACAAACGCTTCCTGGCCGACATCGAGCTGGCCAATGGCGAACAGATGACCATCCACTGCCCGAATACCGGCTCGATGCTCAATTGCATGCGCGACGGCGGGCAGGTCTGGTTCAGTCGTTCCAACGACCCCAAGCGCAAGCTGCCGGGTACCTGGGAGATCAGCGAAACACCCCAGGGGCGCCTGGCCTGTGTCAATACCGGCAGGGCCAATGCCTTGGTCGAGGAAGCTCTGCGCGCTGGCGTGATCACCGAGTTGGCCGGGTTCACCGCGCTCAAGCGTGAGGTAGCTTATGGCGAGGAGCGCAGTCGCGTTGATTTTCGCCTGGAGTTCGCCGATGGCCCGGCTTATGTCGAGGTCAAGAGTGTGACCCTGGGTTATCCCGATACGGCGGTGGCGGCCTTCCCTGACGCCGTGACCCAGCGCGGTGCCAAGCACCTGCGCGAGCTCGCCGCACTGGCCCGCCAGGGTGTTCGCGCCGTGCAGTTGTACTGCGTCAACCTCACCGGCATCGAGGCGGTACGCCCGGCCGAAGAGATCGACCCCGGCTATGCCCAGGCACTGCGCGATGCGGTGGCCGATGGCGTCGAGGTGCTGGCCTATGGTGCACGCCTTGACGCCGAGCAGATCGTCATCGATCGCCGCCTGCCGGTATTGCTCAATCCTTGAGCCAGATGCCCTGGCTGTCTTCGTGGCAGTCCAGGGCCTGCAACGACTCGCCCTCGCAGGGGCCCGACACGCATTCGCCGGACTCGATCAGGAACAGCGCGCCATGGTGGGCGCAATGAATCAGGCTGGCGCTGTCATCGAGAAAACCGTCCGGTGCCCAGTTCAGGGTGATGCCGCGGTGCGGGCAGTAGTTGCGGTACAGGTACACCCGGCCCTGGCGGCGCACGCCGAACAGCGTTTCACCGGCTACGCTGAAGGCGCGGCTGCGGCCTTCGGCGAGGGCTTGGGAGGAGCAGAGGAAATGCATTGCAGACAAGACTCTTGAAACCAATGGTGGCTTGACGCTTCAATGCGAATAATTATCAAATTGCCCGCATCCACTGCGCCAGCCCGTCCATGGTGCGCAGTTCCGTCAGGTGCCACAAGGTGTCTGGCCGCCTTCTGCAAAGGAACCCGATGATGCGCCGTCCTGTTGCCCTGATCGCCTTGTGCGCCGGTCTTGTCCTTTCTTCCCCGTTGCTGGCCGCCGACTTGCCGCAGCGCTGGGTCAGCGCCGGGGGCGCACTGAGCGAATGGATCAGCGCCCTGGGCGGCGAGGCGCGTCTGGTCGGCGTCGACACAACCAGCCAGCATCCGCAGTCGCTCAAGGCCCTGCCGAGCATCGGCTACCAGCGCCAACTGTCGGCCGAGGGTATCCTCAGCCTGCGCCCGGATGTGCTGGTCGGCACCGAGGAGATGGGGCCGCCGCCGGTGCTGGCGCAAGTGCGCGGGGCTGGTGTGCGTGTCGAGACGTTCTCCAGCGAGGCCGACTTGGCGGCAGTGGACAAGAATCTTCAGCACCTGGGCGAGTTGCTCGGTGCGCAGCATAAAGCCAGTGAGCTGAGCAACCGCTACCACCAGCAGCTCGATGCGCTGCAGGCGAAGATCAAGCAGGCTCAGGCCGGTCAGAAGGCTCCAGGCGTGTTGCTGCTGGTCGGCCATGCCGGGGCCAAGCCATTGATCGCGGGGCAGGGCACTTCAGGCGACTGGCTGTTGCGCCAGGCTGGTGCGCGCAACCTGGCGGATCACCAGGGTTACAAGAACTTCTCCGTTGAAGCGCTGGCAGCGCTGGATCCGGACGTCGTGGTGTTTTCTGATCGGGCACTGGACGGCGAGCAGGCGCTCAAGGCGCTGCTCAAGGAAAACCCGGCGTTGGCCGCTTCGCGTGCGGTGCGCGACAAGCGCCTGGTGTCACTCGATCCGACACTGTTGGTCGGTGGCCTCGGTCCGCGGCTGCCGGCCACCTTGCATGAGCTGGCTGGTGCCTTCTATCCCGCAGCCAAGGCCAGCCTCAACCAATGAAGCAGCGGGTCCAGCCGCGTACGCTGTTCATCTCCCTGACATTCCTGTGCCTGCTGGCGGTGTGGCTGTCGCTGGCGCTGGGGCCGGTCAGCCTGCCGCTGGGCGATATCCTGCGCGCCGGATTGCGGCTGCTGGGGATGCCCGTCGAGCGGGAGGGTCTTGAGCAAGCTGAGCTGATTCTCGGGCAGATCCGCTTGCCGCGCACGCTCCTGGGGCTGGCCGTCGGTGCGGTGCTGGCGCTGTCCGGGGTCGCCATGCAGGGGCTGTTTCGCAACCCGTTGGCGGACCCTGGCCTGGTGGGGGTTGCCAGCGGCGCGGCGCTCGGCGCCGCCGTGGCCATCGTCGGCGGTGCCTGGCTGGGGGGCATACCAGAGTGGTTCGCACCCTACCTGCTGTCGCTCTGTGCCTTCATCGGTGGGCTTGGGGTCACCGCGTTGGTCTATCGCCTGGGGCGCCGCAATGGTCAGACAGACGTGGCCACCATGCTGCTGGCCGGTATCGCCATGACCGCTCTCGGCGGCTCGGCGGTCGGGCTGTTCACCTACCTGGCCGACGACGCCACCTTGCGCACTCTGACGTTCTGGAACCTGGGCAGCCTCAACGGCGCCAGCTATCAGCGCCTGTGGCCACTGCTGCTGGTGGCACTGGGGGTGACCTTGTGGCTGCCGCGTCGGGCACAGGCGTTGAACGCGTTGTTGCTAGGTGAGTCCGAAGCGCGTCACCTGGGCATCGATGTAGAAGGGCTCAAGCGCGAACTGGTGTTCTGCACTGCCCTGGGTGTTGGCGCGGCAGTGGCGGCAGCGGGCCTGATCGGCTTCATTGGTCTGGTGGTTCCGCACCTGGTGCGTCTGGTTGCGGGGCCTGATCATCGCGTGCTGTTGCCCGCGTCGTTGCTGGCGGGGGGCGCTCTGCTGCTGTTCGCTGATCTGGTGGCACGCTTGGCGTTGGCGCCCGCGGAGCTGCCGATCGGGATCGTGACGGCCTTCATTGGTGCTCCGTTTTTCCTGTTCCTGCTAGTCAGGAGGGGGCGCTGATGCTCGAAGTCAAAGACTTGTCGCTCAAGCGCGGCAGCACCGAGGTGCTGCACGGTATCGACCTGCATCTCAGACCTGGGCAGGTCCTGGGTGTGCTAGGCCCCAACGGGGCGGGCAAGAGCAGCTTGCTGGGGGCATTGTGTGGCGAGCTGGCGCCGAGCCAGGGGCAAGTCCTGCTGCAAGGGCGGGCATTGGCACACTGGTCGGGGCAGGAGCGCGCGCGACGTCTGGCGGTGTTGCCGCAGGTGTCCAGCCTGGGCTTTGCCTTCAGTGTCGAAGAAGTGGTGGGCCTGGGCCGGTTGCCCCACGGTAGTGGCCAGCAGCGCGACCGGGAGATCGTCGAGGCGGCACTGAAGGCGGCCGATGCCTGGCACCTGGTCGAACGCAGTTACCTCGCGTTGTCCGGCGGCGAGCGTCAGCGTGTTCATCTGGCCCGGGTGCTGGCGCAGTTGTGGCCAGGGGAGAAGGGGGCGACGCTGCTGCTGGATGAGCCGACCTCGGCCCTCGATCCGTTGCACCAGCACACCACGTTGCAGGCGGTGCGCAGTTTTGCCGACCGCGGTGCGGCAGTGCTGGTGATCCTGCACGACCTGAACCTTGCCGCGCGCTACTGTGACGCTATTCTGCTGCTGGAACAGGGGCGCAGCCACGCGCTCGATACACCGGCCCGGGTGCTGACTCCGCAGGCGCTCAAGGCCGTCTTCGGTATCGATGTGCTCGTGCAGGCCCATCCGGAGCGTGGCCACCCGCTGATCATCACCCGCTAGGAGCCCACGATGCGCTATGCCTTGCTGTTCGGCCTGTCGATGAGCGTGTTCTTGACGATTTCGGGTTGCCAGGTACATCGCCCTGCATTGCCAGAGTTGCCAGCCTGGCAGAGCAGCCAAGGGCTGAACGAGCCGACGCTCGGTCAGATACAGGCGTTGCCCAGTGGGCGTGTCCTGACGCCTGATGAGCTGGTTCAGGCTTTGAGCGATGTGCCGCGAATACTGGTCGGCGAAAAACACGATAACCCCGATCATCATGCGCTGCAGCGATGGCTGCTGCAGGCTTTGCAGACCGCCAGGCCGCAAGGCAGCGTGGTGCTGGAGATGCTCCAGCCTGCCCAGCAGCCGCTGATCGACAAGGTGCAGCGTCAGGCGCAGCTTCCGAGCGATTTGCCCGCAGCACTGGACTGGCAGCAGGGTTGGGATTGGCAGATATACGCGCCGATCGTGCGCGAGGCCCTGAAAGGTCCTGGGGTTTTGTTGGCTGGCGACCTGAGCCCCGAGGCAATGCGTGAGGCCTATCGCCGACAGCCCGTGCTGAGCGGCGTGCGTTCGAATGCCCCGCAGGTGAAGGCTGCCTTGCTGGAGCAAGTGCGCGAAGGCCATTGCGGATTGCTGCCGGAAAGCCAGTTGCCGGCCATGCTGGTCATCCAGCAGCAAAGGGACCGACACATGGCCGAGCGTCTGCTCGCGGCACCGCAGCCTGTACTCTTGCTGGCCGGCGCCTACCACGTGCGCAAGGACTTGGGTGTGCCGCTGCATCTGATCGATCTGCAGGCGCAGGGTGATACCCGTGTGCTGTTGCTGGCCGAAGTCGGGCAGAAGGTCGAGGCAGGGATGGCGGACTACGTGTGGTACACCGCGGCACTGCCTGAACAGGATTACTGTGCTCAGTTGCGCGGCGGGTAGTCATCACGCGCCGCTCATGATATTTGCCTGCAAACCTGCAGGCAAAAAAAGACCCGGCAAATTGCCGGGTCAATAACCGTGATTAGCCTGATGAGGAGATAATCTGAGAGTCCGAACCAGGGGCTTTCAGTTTATCCAACCAGTCTCGCGACCAGTTGTGATAATCATAACGATTCTCATTTAGAGGTCAATACCCTTTCTTCGATTATTCTGCTTTTTTTTGCGGCGGGGTCTTGGCGTCCAGTTGCTGGTTCAGTGCCTGCTTGCGTTCGGCGGGCAGATCGTTCCAATGCATATCCAGCAGTGCGCCTTCAATGGCGTACAACAACACTTTCGAGGCACGGAAGCCCCGTGTTTTCACGGCCTGGTAAGCGCCGACCGCGCCCAGGCGGCGCAAATCCGAAGCGCTGTGGATACCGGCGGCATGCAACCATTGCGCAGAGGTCTTGCCTAGATTCTTCAGATGCTGCAACTCATCGTTCATCGAGCCTCCTTGCGATGGCCGAACGGGTCTGTGGATAAATCGCGAGCAGGTCAGAGAGGAGTGTAGCGGGGCTGGGCGAATACGCGGCCTTTTGCCATGTGAGGGCGACGGGATGCTGTGTCCAGAAATGTCAGGCTCAGCCCTTCGGACGATAACGCATGCGCGTACCGAACTTCAGGGACATGAGGATTTCGTCAGCGCTCAGGTCGCCCGGGAAGTAGGTCCCGGAGATCTGCGCGTGGGAGATGCTGGCACCTTCCATGCCCGTTTCGCGCAGATCCAGCCCGCGCAGGTCGGCTGCATGGAAGTAGGCGTCGGTGAAATCGATACCGCGTACGTCGAGGTTGCGCAGGTCAAGGCCTCGGAAATCACCACCGCGAAAATCGATGGGGCTATCGACAGGCTTCTCGCGGTTGAAGGTGGCGATCTGTTCCTCGCGCACCAGAGTGTACAGGGCGTTGTCCAGTTGCCGGGGCTGGTTCATGACGGCGCCTCCTCAGGGTTGTGATGATATTGTAATGCCATCACTGAGGTGGCGCCGAAGATCAGGCGCGAACTGTGGACTGCTTCACGCCTTGCAGGTCAGAGACCAGGCAGGCGCTGGCGGATCTGCTCGATGAGTTGGTCCATGCTGGCGCTTTCATGGGTGTCGACCCGCTTGCCGTGCACGGCCTCCTCTTCGTCCAATGGGTCGCGGCTGGCTTGCTGGGCCTTGACCACTTCCAGGGTGGCGTCGGACGGATCGACATTTTCTGTCTGACGCTGCTCCAGCCAGCTGATGATGACCGCTTCGGGGGCCTGGCAGTCGAGGATCAGGAAGGGGACGCCGGTGCTGTTGGCCACTTCAGCTGCCGCCTTGCGCTGCTCGCGCTTGAGGAAGGTGGCATCGAGCACGACCGGGAAGCCGGCGCGCAGGATGGTCGCGGCCAACTCATTCAGGCGCTGGTAGGTGGCGATGCTGGCATCCTGGTCATAGATGCCTGCTTGCAGTTGGCCGGAATTCTGCGACTGCTGCTCGCCATACAGGCGCTTGCGCTCGACATCCGAACGTACGCGGATCGCCCCCAGCGACTCGACCAGGCGCATCGCCACATGGCTCTTGCCGACGGCGGATACGCCATGGGTGATGGCCAGCAGGCGCGAGGGGATGGCGCTGTAGCTCTCTGCCAGGTTGGCGTAGTTGCGATAGGTGCGCAGGGTCGTGGCGCGCTGCACGCCATCGGCATCGGGCGACAGGCTGAACAGGGCGACCTTGGCGCGTACCAGGGCACGGTAGGCCTTGTAGAAATTCAGCAGTTCCAGGCCTTCGTAGTCGCCGGTCAGTTCCAGGTACTGGCTGACGAAGCGCCGGGCCAGGCATTTCAGGCCGCGGTCTTCCAGGTCCATGGCCAGGAAAGCGGTGTCGGCGTACACATCGGTCAGGCGGAACGGCTCGTTGAATTCGATGCAGTCGAAGATCACCACCTTGCCGTCGATCAGGGTGGCGTTACCCAGGTGGATGTCGCCGTGGCACTCGCGGATGAAACCATTGGCCTTGCGCTCCTCGAGCAGGCCATGCAGGCGTTCGAAGCTGCTGCGGGCCCAGGCTTGCAGGGCGTCGAGTTGCTGCAGGTCGGCCTTGTCGGTAAGGAACGGGCGGATCTGCTCGAAGTTCTGCTCGACCGGCGCCATTACCGCTTCCGGCGTGCCCAGTAGGTGATCGACCGGCACTTTCGGCGCTTGCAGGTGGAATTCGGCGATCTGCCGGGCCATCTGATCAATGTGGCCGGCGTTCAGCTCGCCGTTGGCTTGCAGGGTGCTGAGCATCTGACCCTGGGGGAACTGGCGCATCTTCAGGGCGAACTCGATCGGCTCACCTTCGCCACCGAGCTGCGGTGCTTCGGCGCTGCCGGTGATCGGCAGTACTTCCAGGTACAGGCCTTCGGTCAGGCGCTGGTTCAGGCGCAATTCTTCGTTACAGAAATGCTGGCGCTGGTCCAGACCGGTGAAATCGAGGAAGCCGAAGTTCATCGGCTTCTTGATCTTGTAGGCGTATTCGCCAGTGAGTAGAACCCAGGAGATGTGCGTCTCGATGAGCTGGAAGCCTTCTACGGCGTGGGGGTAGAGGGCGGGGTTCTGCAGCGCGCTGATCAGGGCTTGGCTCACGGAGATCCTTCCGGGGTCAGGGAATTCGGAGGCGACATTATGGTCAATGGAGCCGCCCCTGCATACCGCTGGAGGGCGTCCCCTGCCTTTGCAAAGTGCGTATAATCCGCCGCCATGACTCGTACCCGAAATTCCCGAACCCCCAAGAAACGTCCGCCCAGCCGCTCCCGCGTCTGGCTGGGCTGGGCTCTCAAGCTCAGCCTGGTCGGCCTGGTGGTGATCGCCGGCTTTGCGGTCTACCTCGATGCCGTCGTCCAGGAGAAGTTCTCCGGCAAGCGCTGGACCATCCCGGCCAAGGTGTATGCCCGGCCGCTGGAGCTGTTCGTCGGCCAGAAGCTGAGCAAGGACGACTTCCTCACCGAACTCGATGCCCTGGGTTACCGCCGCGAGGCAACGGCCAATGGTCCGGGCGAGGCCTCGGTCAACGGCGGCAACGTCGATCTCAATACCCGAGGCTTCCAGTTCTACGAGGGCATGGAGCCTGCGCAGTTCGTGCGTGTACGTTTCTCCGGCGATTATGTCGCGGGGCTGGCAGGGGCCAACGGTGGCAAGCTCGACGTGGTGCGCCTGGAACCGTTGATGATCGGTGGTATCTACCCGAAGAATCTCGAAGACCGCATCCTGATCAATATCGACCAGGTGCCGCCATACCTGCTCGAGACCTTGATCGCCACCGAAGACCGCGATTTCTACAGCCACTTCGGTGTTTCGCCCAAGTCGATCGCGCGGGCGGTGTGGGTCAATACGTCGTCCGGGGCCATGCGCCAGGGCGGCAGTACGCTCACGCAGCAGTTGGTGAAGAACTTCTTCCTGACCAACGAACGCAGCCTCAGCCGCAAGCTGACCGAGGCGATGATGGCCGTGCTGCTGGAAATGCACTACGACAAGCGCGAGATTCTCGAGGCCTATCTGAACGAAGTGTTTGTCGGTCAGGACGGCCAGCGCGCGGTGCATGGTTTCGGCCTGGCCAGCCAGTTCTTCTTCAGCCAGCCGCTGTCGGAGCTCAAGCTGCACCAGATTGCCCTGCTGGTAGGTATGGTCAAGGGGCCGTCCTACTACAACCCGCGCCGCTACCCTGAGCGCGCTCTGCAACGGCGTAACCTGGTGCTCGACCTGCTCGCCGAGCAGGGCGTGGCCAGCCAGGAAGTGGTCGATGCGGCGAAGAAGATGCCGCTGGGCGTGACCAAGCGCGGCAGCCTGGCCGATAGTTCTTTCCCGGCTTTCCTCGACCTGGTCAAGCGTCAGCTACGCCAGGACTATCGCGACGAAGACCTGACCGAAGAAGGCTTGCGTATCTTCACCAGTTTCGACCCGATCCTGCAGATGAAGGCCGAAACCGCGATGAGTGAAACCTTCAAGCGCCTGGCCGGCCGCAAGGGCGCCGACGAGGTCGAGTCGGCGATGGTGGTGACCAACCCGGAAACCGGCGAAGTGCAGGCGCTGATCGGCAGCCGTCAGTCGGGCTTCGCCGGCTTCAACCGCGCCATCGACGCGGTCAGGCCGATCGGTTCGCTGGTCAAGCCAGCGGTCTATCTGACTGCGCTGGAGCAGCCGAGCAAGTACACCCTGACCAGCTGGGTGCAGGACGAACCGTTTTCGGTCAAGGGCGCCGATGGCCAGGTATGGCGCCCGCAGAACTACGACCGACGCTCCCACGGCACTATCTACCTGTATCAGGGGCTGGCCAACTCCTACAACCTGTCAACCGCCAAGCTGGGCCTTGAGGTGGGCGTGCCCAACGTCATCAAGACCATCGGCCGGCTGGGTGTCAAGGTCGACTGGCCGGCGTTCCCGTCGATGCTGCTGGGCGCTGGCGGCATGTCGCCGATGCAGGTCGCGACCATGTACCAGACCATCGCCAACGGCGGCTTCAATACACCGATGCGCGGGATTCGCAGCGTGCTGACCGCCGAAGGCGAGCCGCTCAAGCGCTACCCGTTCCAGATCCAGCAGACCTTCGATCCGGGTGCGATCTACCTGGTGCAGAACGCCATGCAGCGGGTGATGCGCGAGGGTACCGGCCGCTCGGTGTACAACGTGCTGCCGAACAATCTGACGCTGGCGGGCAAGACCGGTACCAGCAACGACTCGCGCGACAGCTGGTTCTCGGGCTTCAGCCAGGACCTGCTGGCAGTGGTCTGGCTTGGCCGCGACGACAATGGCAAGACCCCGTTCACCGGCGCCACCGGCGCGTTGCAGGTCTGGACCAGCTTCATGCGCAAGGCCGACCCGCTGCCGCTGGACATGCCGCAGCCGGATAACGTGGTGAAGGCCTGGATCGATCCGCACAGCGCCCAGGGCTCCGACGGTAGCTGTCCGGGAGCGGTGCAGATGCCGTATATTCGTGGGAGCGAACCACCTGCCGGTACGACTTGCGGTGGCGAACAGAATCCTGCCGAGTCGGTCATGGACTGGGTCAAGGGCTGGATGAATTGAGCGGCCTGTATTGAAGAGGGTGTGAAGTGAACAAGTGGTGGTTTCCTGCCTTGACGGCGCTGGCCGTGCTGCACGGCTGCGCCAGCGTCCCGCGTGGCGCCATTCCGGTGGTCGATTCGAGTACACGGGTCTCGAACAGCGAGCGTGTCTCGGCCAACCGTGGCGCGCCGGTCTCCCCCGGCAGCAATGGTACGTCCCAGGCCCAGTCCCTGCCTGAGGATTCCGGGGTCACGGTGATGCTCCCGCAGGGCGCGGGCGCATCGCCGATCCAGACCTTCCCGGCCCAGACCGGCTCTGCACCGCTGAGCACCGGCCCGATCACCCCGGGACCGGTCAGTAGCGGGCCGATCACCACCAACCCTAATCCGGCAGGTGACGAACCTTTCGACATCGCGTCGATGAACAGCGCCCCGGCCGCTGCCACTCGTGCGCCTACCGGTATTCCGCGCAGCAATGGGGGCGGGTTGTCCGCCGATGAGCAGCTGGACGGTCCGGTACTGGCATTGCTGACCACCGCCCAACAGCAGCAGGGCAGCGGAGACCTCAACGGTGCTTCGTCCAGCCTGGAGCGTGCCCAGCGCATCGCACCGCGTGAGCCGCAGGTGCTGTTCCGCCTGGCTCAGGTGCGTCTGTCGCAAGGTGACGCTGCACAATCCGAGCAACTCGCTCGCCGGGCACTGACGTATGCCAACGGTCGTCCTGATCTGCAGGCCGAGCTGTGGAACATCATCGCCCAGGCTCGCGAGAAGCAGGGTGACAGTGCCGGCGCCGCCTTGGCACGGCAGAAGGCGCGGACCGCTTCGTGATGGAACAGCGCATTCTCGATATTGCCGACCACCTGTTGCTGATCGAGCGTGAGCTTCAGGTCCGTGGCTGGTGGGACGAGGTGTCTCCTAGCGAAAGCGCCCTGGCCAGCACCGTACCGTTCGCAGTCGATACGCTTGCGTTCGAGCAGTGGCTGCAGTGGATTTTCCTGCCGCGGATGAAGCTTATTCTTGAGCATGGCCATCCTCTGCCCAGTGCATCTGGGATCCTGATCATGGCCGAGACGGTCTTCACCGACCGTCCGGAAGAAAGCCGCGAACTTCGCCGCCTGCTGGCAGCATTCGATCGATTGATCGCCGCTTGAGCCTGATTTCTTCTCTTTTTCCTTCAAGGGCCGCAGATTGTGGCCCTTTTTTATGGAAATCTTTAATTTCCTGCTGCTGGTGTCCTTTTTCGTGGTGGTGGGAATTCATCTCAGGGAAAAATTGGCAATAATTTTTCTTGACTTGAGGGCGGCGAATCAGAAGAATCCAGTTTCCGCTGTAGGGGGACTGCCAGAAGCAGACCCGCTAGGCAGATCATGAGGCGCACACCCGCGCCGACTCGCTACACCCCGCAACGCGTTACCTCGCGCTGGGTGGGAAAACCCCGCAACACTCTGGGGCGATCCCAATACTTGCTCAGTCAGTGCTGACGTTCGCTCATGCTCTGCTTGGCAGTAAACCTATTAAGACCCGCCCGGATGGGGCGGTATTCTGGCGTTTTAGAGGTGAACAACGTGGAGCTTTTATCTGGCGCTGAGATGGTCGTCCGCTTCTTGCGTGACGAAGGCGTTAAGCACATCTACGGGTACCCTGGTGGTGCTCTCCTTCATGTTTACGATGCCCTGTTCAAGGAACCGGAAGTCCAGCACATCCTGGTGCGTCATGAGCAGGCTGCCACTCACATGGCAGACGGTTACGCCCGTGCCACCGGCAAGGCTGGCGTGGTCCTGGTGACCTCCGGTCCCGGTGCGACCAACGCTATTACCGGTATCGCCACCGCCTACATGGATTCCATCCCGATGGTCATCCTGTCTGGCCAGGTGCCCAGCACCATGGTCGGCACCGATGCCTTCCAGGAAACCGACATGATCGGGATCTCCCGGCCGATCGTGAAGCACAGCTTCATGATCAAGAACCCCACCGAGATTCCGGAAGTTCTGAAAAAAGCGTTCTACCTGGCGCAATCCGGTCGCCCAGGTCCGGTCGTGGTCGACATTCCAAAAGACATGACCAACCCGGCCGAGAAGTTCGAATACGTCTACCCGAAAAAGGTCAAGCTGCGCTCCTACAGCCCTGCGGTCCGTGGCCACTCCGGCCAAATCCGCAAGGCCGCCGAGATGCTCCTGGCCGCCAAGCGTCCGATCGTCTATTCCGGCGGCGGCGTGATTCTCGGTGGCGGCTCCGAAGCCCTGACCGAAATCGCCAAGTCCCTGAACCTGCCGGTCACCAACACCCTGATGGGGCTGGGTGGCTTCCCGGGTACCGATCGCCAGTTCCTCGGCATGCTGGGCATGCACGGCAGCTACACCGCCAACCTGGCGATGCACAATGCCGACGTGATCCTCGCCGTGGGTGCGCGCTTCGATGACCGTGTGGTCAACGGCCCGGCCAAGTTCTGCCCGAACGCCAAGATCATCCATATCGACATCGACCCTGCGTCGATCTCGAAGATGATCAAGGCCGACGTGCCGATCGTGGGGCCGGTCGAGAGCGTGCTCAGCGAGATGCTGGCCATCCTCAAGGAAATCGGCGAGAAGCCTGAAAAGGCGGCCCTCGATGCCTGGTGGAAGCAGATTGATGAGTGGCGCGGTGACCGCGGCCTGTTCCCTTACGACAAGGGCGACGGCAGTGTCATCAAGCCTCAGCAGGTCATCGAGACCCTGTGCGAAGTGACCCATGGCGATGCCTTCGTCACCTCCGACGTAGGTCAGCACCAGATGTTCGCGGCGCAGTACTACCGCTTCAACAAACCCAACCGCTGGATCAACTCCGGTGGCCTGGGCACCATGGGCTTCGGTTTCCCGGCAGCCATGGGCGTCAAGCTCAACTTCCCGGACCAGGACGTGGCCTGTGTCACTGGCGAAGGCAGCATCCAGATGAACATCCAGGAGCTTTCCACCTGCATGCAGTACGGCCTGCCGGTGAAGATCGTCAACCTGAACAACGGGGTGCTGGGCATGGTTCGCCAATGGCAGGACATGTCCTACAACGGTCGTCACTCGCATTCCTACGTCGAGTCGCTGCCTGACTTCATCAAGCTGGCCGAGGCCTATGGCCATGTGGGTATCCGCATCACCAGCCTCAAAGACCTCAAGCCGAAACTGGAAGAGGCCTTTGCGATGAAGGACCGCCTGGTGTTCATCGACATCGCGGTCGACCGGACCGAGCACGTCTACCCGATGCAGATCAAGGACGGCTCGATGCGTGACATGTGGCTGAGCAAGACGGAGCGTACCTGATATGCGGCACATCATTTCCCTGCTGCTGGAAAACGAACCTGGTGCCTTGTCGCGCGTGGTCGGTCTGTTCTCCCAGCGCAACTACAACATCGAAAGCCTGACGGTTGCACCGACCGAGGACCCGACCCTGTCGCGTCTCACTCTAACCACCGTGGGTCATGACGAAGTGATCGAGCAGATCACCAAGAACCTGAACAAGCTGGTAGAGGTGGTCAAGCTGGTCGACCTGTCGGAGAGCGCTCATATCGAGCGCGAACTGATGCTGGTAAAGGTCAAGGCTACTGGCGCCCAGCGCGCCGAAATCAAGCGCACCACGGATATTTTCCGTGGGCAGATCGTCGATGTCACCGCCAGTGTGTATACCGTGCAACTGAGCGGCACCAGCGATAAGCTGGACAGCTTCATCCAGGCGATCGGCACCGCTTCGATTCTCGAAACCGTGCGCAGCGGCGTCACCGGCATTGCCCGTGGCGACAAAGTACTCAGCATCTAACTTCACCAATTAGCGATGGTCCTGCGGGGCCGAGATATAACCAGGGGTATTTCCATGAAAGTGTTCTACGACAAAGACTGCGACCTCTCCATCATCCAGGGCAAGAAAGTCGCCATCATCGGTTACGGCTCCCAGGGTCACGCCCAGGCGTGCAACCTGAAAGACTCCGGTGTAGACGTTACCGTCGGTCTGCGTAAAGGTTCGGCTACCGTTGCCAAGGCAGAAGCCCACGGCCTGAAAGTCGCTGACGTCGCCACCGCCGTCGCTGCTGCCGACCTGGTCATGATCCTGACCCCGGACGAATTCCAGGGCACCCTGTACAAGAATGAGATCGAACCGAACATCAAGAAAGGCGCGACCCTGGCCTTCTCCCACGGCTTCTCGATCCACTACAACCAAGTCGTTCCGCGTGGCGACCTCGACGTGATCATGATCGCGCCGAAGGCTCCGGGCCACACCGTGCGCTCCGAGTTCGTCAAGGGCGGCGGTATTCCTGACCTGATCGCGGTCTACCAGGACGCTTCGGGCAACGCCAAGAACGTCGCACTGTCGTACGCCGCTGGCGTCGGTGGTGGCCGTACCGGCATCATCGAAACCACCTTCAAGGACGAGACCGAAACCGACCTGTTCGGTGAGCAGGCCGTTCTGTGCGGCGGTACCGTCGAGCTGGTCAAGGCCGGTTTCGAAACCCTGGTCGAAGCAGGCTACGCGCCTGAAATGGCCTACTTCGAGTGCCTGCACGAGCTGAAGCTGATCGTTGACCTCATGTACGAAGGCGGTATCGCCAACATGAACTACTCGATCTCCAACAACGCCGAGTACGGTGAGTACGTCACCGGCCCTGAGGTCATCAACGAAGAATCCCGCAAGGCCATGCGCAACGCTCTGAAGCGCATCCAGGACGGCGAATACGCGAAGATGTTCATCAGCGAAGGTGCGACCAACTACCCTTCGATGACCGCCAAGCGTCGTAACAACGCCGCCCACGGCATCGAAATCATCGGCGAGAAACTGCGCTCGATGATGCCTTGGATCTCGGCCAACAAGATCGTCGACAAGACCAAGAACTGAGTCTTGCCTCGATAGATTAAAAACGCGGCTTCGGCCGCGTTTTTTCGTTTAGGCAGCCAGCTTCTGGTATAAAGCGACCAGAGGCCTGCCGTTAGAACCTGTTTCGCCGGCCTCTGTCGAACTTATTCCACCCAGTTGCAAGGTGCATTTCATGAGCGAACGTCCCGAAGAGCCGAACAAGCCCTCCGACGCCGAAAGCCTGCTACCTGTCGATGAGCATGTTGAGGAAGGTCACGACGCCGAAGGGCGCAAGGTCCGGCATCGCGGCATCTACTTGTTGCCCAACCTCTTCACCACCGCCAACCTGTTCGCCGGTTTCTACTCGATCATCAACTCCATCAGTGCGCAGAGCGCCCTGAGCGCAGGCGACCCGCGCGAGGCGAGCAAGTACTTCGCCTTCGCCGCTATCGCTATCTTCGTCGCCATGGTTCTGGACAGCCTCGATGGCCGTGTGGCGCGGATGACCAACACGCAGAGCGCCTTCGGTGCCGAGTACGACTCGTTGTCGGACATGGTTGCCTTCGGTGTGGCGCCGGCACTGCTGGCCTTTGGTTGGGCATTGGGTGACATGGGCAAGGTCGGCTGGATGGTCGCCTTCATCTATGTGGCCGGCGCAGCGTTGCGTCTGGCGCGTTTCAACACCCAGGTCGGCACCGCCGACAAACGCTACTTCATCGGTCTGGCCAGCCCGGCTGCCGCAGGTGTGGTGGCGGGTACCGTCTGGGCCTTCAGCGACTACGGTATCCAGGGCTCGAAACTGTCGTTCCTGGTGGCGCTGCTGGTGGCGGCAGCAGGCATGCTGATGGTCAGCAATATCAAGTACAACAGCTTCAAGGAGCTGGATCTCAAGGGGCGCGTACCTTTTGTTGCGATCCTGGCCGTGGTGCTGGTGTTCGCCGTGGTGTTCAGCGATCCACCACGGATTCTGCTGCTGATCTTCCTCGGCTATGCGGTTTCAGGCCCAGTGCAGTACTTGCTGCGCGGTCGTCGTCGCAAAGTCTGAAAAAAGATTTAATGCTGGAATAACTCTCCGGCTCCATAGTCTTACTGGTACATCCGCCACCAGTGCTGTGGAGCCGCCATGCTCATCAAGCTTCCCAAGTCGTCCGATTGCAACGAATCGGACGTTACCCCTGAAAGTGTCTATTTCTCTCGCCGCTCTGTATTGGGTGCCTCTCTAGCCGGGTTTGCGTTGGGCGCTTTGCCCGTGCTCGGCCAGGCCGCCGAGGCCTCACGCTATGCTGACGTGGAAGCGGGTTCGACACCTGGCTGGTTCAAGGACAAGCTCGGTGCGACGCGCTGGCAGGCCGTGACGGTCAAGGATGAGGCAATCACGCCGTTCAAGGACGCTACCCACTACAACAACTTCTACGAGTTCGGGCCCGACAAGGGCGACCCGGCGGCCAATGCCGGTAGCCTCAAGACCGAACCCTGGAGCGTGGTGGTCGATGGCGAGGTCGGCAAGCCTGGGCGCTACGCGCTGGAAGATTTCGTCAAGCCCCTGCAGCTTGAAGAGCGCATCTATAGGCTGCGTTGCGTCGAGGCCTGGTCGATGGTCATCCCCTGGCTGGGCTTTCCGCTGTCCGAGGTGCTCAAGCAGGTCGAGCCAACTTCCAAGGCTCGCTATGTGCGTTTCGAAACGCTGCAGGACCCCAAGAGCATGCCGGGCCAACGCTCGGGCTTTGCCCTGATCGACTGGCCTTACGTGGAAGGGTTGCGCCTGGATGAGGCGATGAACCCGCTCGCGATCCTGGCGGTTGGCATGTATGGGCGCGAACTGCCCAACCAGAATGGTGCACCACTGCGTCTGGTGGTGCCATGGAAGTACGGGTTCAAGAGCATCAAGTCGATCGTGCGCATCAGTCTGGTGGCCGAGCAACCGAAGACCACTTGGCAGGGGCTGGCGCCGAACGAGTATGGCTTCTATGCCAACGTCAATCCGCAGGTCGATCACCCGCGTTGGAGCCAGGCGCGTGAGCGGCGGCTGCCCAGTGGTCTGTTCAACCCCAATGTGCGTACCACTCAGATGTTCAATGGCTATGAGGAGGAGGTTGCCTCTCTTTATAGCGGTCTCGATCTTCGGAAGAACTACTGATGCGTTATCCCTGGTTTCGCTTGGCGATTTTCATCGTTGGCTGCCTGTTTCCGGCCTGGTGGTTGTATGAGGCGGCTACGAACCTGCTTGGGCCGGATCCGGGGAAAATTCTGGTAGACAGGTTGGGGCTCGGTGCGCTGGTGTTCCTGCTGGTGACCTTGGGCATGAGCCCTCTGCAGCGTCTGACGGGGTGGGGTGGTTGGATCGTTGCGCGGCGACAGCTGGGATTGTGGTGTTTTGCCTATATCGTCCTGCACATGACGGCCTATATGGTCTTCATCCTTGGGCTCGACTGGGGGCAGCTTGGCGTCGAGTTGCGCAAGCGGCCTTATATCATCGTCGGGGTTATCGCCTTCCTGGGGCTGCTGGCCTTGGCAGTGACCTCCAACCGTTATAGCCAGAGACGGCTCGGTGCGCGCTGGAAGAAGCTGCACAAACTGGTCTATGTGATTCTCGGCCTGGGCTTGCTGCATTTCCTGTGGATTGTGCGTTCGGACCTGCTGGAGTGGGCTATCTATGCCGGGGTAGGGGCGCTGCTGATGGTGATGCGGGTCCCACCGGTATGGCGGCGGGTGCCCCGTCTGATAGGCCGGCGCGCTTAAGCTTTTCATTCTTATCGTTTTTTTGAAATAAAAGGTTGACGCCCTCTCAGATCCCCTTATAATGCGCCCCACTTCCGCAGCAAACGGAACGCAAAACTCCTTGCTAATCAAGGAGTTAAGCGAGTTCGGCGAGGCGTG